>JAHFLR010000008.1:11469-16987 GCA_023244795.1 bacterium | reverse complement strand
TGGTTCTCCGCTTTTTTGGTGGCGTTTATTTTGTGGAGTGTCTATAAAATTTTTCCGTCAGATATTACAACAAAATTAAACTTTTTAAGTAAAAACCAGACATGGCTGCCGATGTTTGTGTTACTCTCGGCCTCTTTAGTCGGGTTGTCCGACGACCTGCTCCAAATATATGAGGGAGCCAAAAAAGAAATTTTTATGGACGGCATACCAAGAAAATGGCGCACATTTATTGTCGCATTAATTGGAGCAGCCGGCGCTTACTGGTTTTATTACAAGTTGGGGATGAACTCGGTAATCATCCCGCATTTTGGGCAAATAAATTTGGGCATCTGGTTTATCCCGTTTTTTATAATAACCATGCTGGCCGTATTCTCTGGTGGAGTTATAGACGGAGTAGACGGCCTTTCCGGAGGAGTGATGGCTTCTATTTTTTCCGCTTACGGGGGAATCGCTTATTTTCAAAATCAAATAGACATCGCTGCTTTTTGCATGGTTATAACGGCTAGTATTTTGGCATTTTTGTGGTTTAACATTCCGCCGGCCAGATTTTACATGGGAGAAACCGGAATGCTTGGCTTAACCGCCACGCTTACCACTATTGCGTTTTTAACCAACGCCGTTGCCGTTTTGCCAATCATCGCTTTTCCACTAGTGGTAGAATCGGCTTCATCAATAGCCCAAATGATTGCTAGGAAGTTTGGTAAAAAAGTTTTTAAAGTGGCGCCACTTCATAATCACCTGATGGCGATGGGTTGGTCTAGAGAAAGAATAACGATGAGATTTTGGGTTGTGAGCATTTTTTGCGCCATTGTGGGAATGATTTTGGCTTTGTTAAAATAAAATGGAAATTAAAAAAGCATCAGTTTGGAGATCGGCAGCAGCTTGTTTATTTTTTCTGCTTTTAATAATTTTGGGTCAAAGAGAGCGGCCCGAAGTAATAAAAAATTATCTAAAGGTAAACAATCCTATTGTCTCAAACAATGTGGTCAGTTTGGTTGCTACTTTTCCGGGGAGCTTAACAGACTGGCGCTCCGAAAATATCGAAAAAACATATAAAACCATAAAAGACGCCGGAGTAAAAATATCTTATCTTTACTATAGCTGGGGGGAACTAGAAAAAAGCAGGGGTAGCTATGACTGGGGCAATTTTGACTATAATTTGGATGTAATAAAAGAAAACGGCCTAACCGCCGCCCTGACCATCAAAATAATTAATACAAACAACCTGGGAGAACTGCCTTCAGGTGTTAATTTTACTTCTTTTGACGACCCGGTGTTTGCCGGTAGATTTAAGAGTTTTGTTATGACGCTTTTACAAAGGCGCGAGGGAACCATTAGTTATTTATTTATAGGTAACGAAATTGACGGCTACTTGCGCCAACACAACGAGTTGATTGCCGGTTATGCTAAACTATATAAAGAAGTTTACGATGAGGTTAAAATAAAATATCCCGACATAAAAATAGGGACCGTCTCCGCCTATCACGACGCCAAAAAGAACAACGCCCTTGATATAATAAAAATAGTAGGGAGGGAGGGAGATATTATAGGGTTCTCTTTGTATCCTCAGATGCTCGGAGATGACCCCGCTGACACCCCAAAGTATATAGAGGAAATGTCTACAATTGCCATGGGAATAAACAAAAAATTTGCCGTAACAGAATCGGGATGGAGCACTTCCGGCATGGGCGGCTCAAGATGGAGACAAACCCAATTTATTAAAGAGCTGTTCAGCGCTTATAGAAAAAATAAAGACAGCATGGAGTATTTAGGGCTTTTTAACTTGCATGATTTTCCCCGCCAAATCAACAAAATGATAGCAACCGACTTGGGGCTTGAAGGCGCAGGCCTAATTAAGTGGCAAGGATCCTTGGGTTTAGCTTATAATGACGGTACACCCAAGCCAGCCTGGAATGCTTTTTTGGAGGAAATGAGCAAATAATTTTTTTATGACAGGCCTACCAAACAAAAATAGCGTAATCCTTTTTATTTTGCTGATATTTATCGCTGTTTTGGTGTTTGGACAAACAAAATTTTCTTTTGCCGCTCGCATAGACGATTTACGCCAGCAAATGGACGAGACAACCAAACAAAAGCAGGCCATAGAAGACGAAATTAAAAAACTAACCGACGAGCTAGACAAGACCGCCGGGCAATCGGAAAGTCTAAAAAAACAAATTAATCAGCTGGAACTAACAAGAAAAAAACTTAACTCCGATGTTGCCCTGACCCAAAAAAAAATAGACCTTTCAAATATAAATATCGAACAGCTCGGAGGTCAGATAGACGAAAAAACAAAAAACATGGATGTCTCTCGCTTATCTTTGGCCGAAATGGTGCGCAGCCTAAACGAAACAGACTCCTCCACTTTGCTGGAGATTATGCTGGCGCAAGATAACTTGTCCGGATTTTATAATGAAGTAGAGATGCTCCAAAGACTCCAAGTTAAAGTAAACGAAAACATCGGAGAACTTAAATTGATGAAAGACGAACTAGAAATCAAAAAAGGGGATGAGAGCAAGGCTAATGAAAAATTAAAAATTCTCAAATCAGGTTACCTCGACCAGAAATTTTTGGTGGAAGCCAACAAGACCGAAAAAAATCAGCTGCTCTCAGAAACAAAAAATAAAGAGTCTAATTATAAAAAACTGCTGGTAGAAAAACAAAAGTTGCGAGATGAGTTTGAGCAAGAGCTATCGGATATCGAATCTCAAATAAAAATAGAAATCGATCCCACTAAATTGCCTCAAGCCGGTAGTGGAGTTTTGGCCTGGCCGTTTACGGCCGAAAAAATGTTGGAATGCAAAAATTACACAAAAATGCTGGGAAACCCGTACTGCGTTACACAATATTTTGGAGTTACAAGTTTTGCCGTGGCCAACAGAAACAGTAAACCGCACCGAGCGGTAGACTTTAGGGCGCCGGTGGGCACACAGTTGCTCTCTTCCGAAGACGGAGTGGTTCTGGGCCAGGGCGATACCGACTTAACCTGCAGAAATGCCTCTTACGGTAAATGGGTAGTTATTAAACACAATAACGGGCTCTCGACTCTATATGCTCACATGTCGCTTATAAAAGTAGTGGCCGGGCAAACAGTTAAAAAGGGAGATCTGATAGGATACAGCGGCAATACCGGTTCCTCAACCGGCCCTCACGTGCATTATTCGGTTATTGCCAGCCAGGGATTGAGCATCGCCCACGTACCCAGCAAAGTCTGCGGACGAGATTATATTATCCCCGTAGCGTCACTCAACAGCTATTTAAATCCTCTTTTGTACCTGTAAACGATTGTGTTATAATTTAAATTAACATGGCGAATTACTCTGTCTTAATAAAAAATGGAATAGTTTATGATGGAGAAGGCAGCTCTCCCCAGAGAGCCGACATCGGCATAAGCGACAACAAAATTAAAAATATAGGAGACCTGAGCAGCAGTAACGCAAGCATCACCATAGATGCCAAAGACAGATTCGTTTGCCCTGGTTTTATAGATTTAACTAATCACTCCGACACTCATTGGACACTGCTCACCTCGCCTGGCCAAGAAAATTTGGTTCGGCAGGGCATAACCACCGTTATCGGCGGCAATTGCGGGTCTTCTGTCGCCCCGCTAGCCGGCAAAAAGGGCCTTGAGAGTATCCAAAAATGGGTGGACATTTCTTCCATCAATATTAACTGGCAAACGGTTGACGAGTTTTTGAGTTTGCTGGAGACCAGAAGAACGAATGTTAACTTTGGAATGTTGGTGGGCTATGGCACGTTGCGCAATGCAGTTATCGGAGACGACACTCGTGCCGCCAACGAAGAAGAAAATGCAAAAATAAAATATCTCCTCGATGCCTCTTTATCGCAGGGAGCATTCGGTTTTTCCACTAATCTTGGTTCCTATCAAAAAAGATACTTGAGAGACGACGAAATCGTGGGCCTCTTAAAAATAGTTGCCAAAAGAAACGGGCTCGCCAAACATCACCTGGAAGACGAGGGTAAGAATATTCTCCCGGCCATCTCAAGAATAATACAAATCACCAGAGAATCCGGAGTAAGAAGCCAAATCTCCCACTTTAAAGCGGTTGGCAAAACCGCCTGGAGCTTGTTTTACGACGGACTCGCAATGATAAGAAAGGCCAGAGACGAAGGCTTAAAAATAACGTGCGATTTTTCCCCTTACGACATCACCGGCTCAACTCTATATATGCTTCTGCCAATGTGGGCAAGAGAAATGAACAAAAACAAATTAATGGAGGCTCTTCGCGATAGAAAAAGCAAAGAGCGGAGGGACCTGCTCTCATATCTTAAAGATTTAACGTTGCACTACGATAGAATTATTGTTGCTTCAACCCAGAGCGAGCTCGACCAGATAGGAAAATCAATCTCCGAGCTGGAGAAATTAACCGAACTCCCGGGAGAAGAAATCATTCTCAATTTATTGGAGGTGAACAACTTTCAGGTAACTATTTTTAACCAAGCTGTTTCGGAGGAAAACATCAAAAAACTGGCAATGGAAGATTACTCCATGATTGCCTCAGACGGAATGAGTTACCCCAGCCCCGGGCTAAACTTTAGATCCATCCCTCACCCGCGATCTTATGGCGCTTACCCGCGAGCACTTTCGATATTTGCTAAAAATGGAATGTTAAAGTGGGAGGAAGTAATAAGAAAAATGACATCGCAACCGGCCGATGCTCTCGGCTTAAAAGATAGAGGAAGAATAAAAAAGGGTTACTTTGCCGATTTGGTTATTTTTGACCCCAAAACAATTGAGGACCGCGCCACACCCTCAAATTCGGGAGCGTTCCCAAACGGCATTGAGACCGTTATTATTAACGGAAAAGTAGTCTTTAACGAAGGCAAAATGTCTGCTGCCTTGCCGGGAGTTGTTCTAAGAAAAAAACAATGAGGAAGTGGCGCTTCGACAAATTACTGCTGATTGCCACGCTTATCCTGCTCGTCGCAGGATTTTTGATATTGTTCTCTGCTTCGTTGGGTTTAAAAAGCCGGGCCGGAGCGAGTTTTAGCGGAGTCGTAATAAAACAACTCCTTTTGGGGGCCGGCTTGGGTCTTTTGTTGATGATAGCAGCCAGCAAAATTGATTATAAAAAATGGAAAAAGTTTGCTTTGCCATTTTTTATTTTTTCTCTAATACTAACCGCCATGGTGTTTGTGCCGCGAATTGGATTTTTTTACGGGGGGGCGAGGCGCTGGATAAGCATATTTGGCTTTTCTTTTCAGCCGTCGGAGCTTTTAAAGTTTGCATCTGTTGTTTATTTGGCCTCTTGGCTTTCTTCCAGAAAAGAAGAGGTAAAATCTTTCTTTAAAGGAGTGGCGCCATTTTTATTAATATTGGGAGTTATGGGCGTTCTGATTATTAAAGAGCCCGATACCGGCACTTTTGGTGTTATGGCCCTAACCGCTGTAGCCATGTTTATTTTGGGTGGAGGAAAATTTAAACATTTAGTAATGATAGCCCTCATCGGCGCCTTAGCTCTTTTTGTGTTAATCAAATTGGAGCCATATCGGA
>JAHFLR010000008.1:0-11459 GCA_023244795.1 bacterium | reverse complement strand
CGAGTTTGACCAATCTGGAGTTGGCTACCAACTTCAGCAATCAAAAATTGCTCTTGGCGCCGGGGGTTTGTTTGGTCGGGGTTTTGGGATGAGTATACAAAAATTCAATTATTTGCCCGAACCAATTGGTGATTCTATTTTTTCTGTCTTTGGAGAAGAATTTGGTTTTGTGGGCGCATTTGCCCTAATTATTGTCTTTTTGTTTTTTGCCTCCAGGGGGTTGTCGGTGGCCAGAAAGGCGCCGGACTCTTTCGGTAGACTTATGGGATCAGGAATTGTTATACTTATAATCATCCAGTCTTTTGTGAACATCGCCTCCATGACGGGCATAATACCGATGACAGGCGTCCCGCTTTTGTTTGTGAGTAAGGGTGGAACAGCGCTGGCAATAACGTTACTGCAGATTGGGGTTTTGCTTAATATCTCTAGCCATAAAACATAAACCATGAAAATAATCTTTACCGGAGGGGGAACTGGCGGTCATTTTTACCCCAACATTGCCGTAATTGAATCTTTGAGAGAAATCTCGGAGAAAAACAAACTGGTTGATATCGACATGATTTACATGTCGGATTATAAATATGACGAAACCGCTCTATTTGAAAATCGCGTCCGCTTTATAAAAATAAGCGCCGGCAAGGTTCGTAGGTATTTCTCTCTTCTTAATGTGGTCGACTTCTTTAAAACGGGAATCGGGATTTTAACGACAACACTCAAGGTTTATAGCAACTTCCCCGACGTTATTTTTAGTAAGGGTGGTTATGCCGCCTTTCCGGTAGTAGTAGCCGCCAAAATTTTAGGTATTCCTTTGGTCATCCACGAGTCGGATTCGGTTCCGGGGAAAGTAAATATGTACGCAGGAAAGTTTGCCAAAAAAATCGCCATTTCCTTCCCCAGCGCCGCTAAATATTTTCCCAAAGAGAAAACGGCCCTAATTGGCGTACCCATAAGAAAAGAGTTTTTAATAGGGGCCAGAGAGGGTGCTCGGCAATTTTTGGGCTTGGAGGAAAACACTCCCGTGATTTTTATAATCGGTGGGTCACAGGGAGCTCAACCCATAAACGACATTCTCCTAGACGGGCTCGAAGATTTAGTTAAGGATTACCAAGTTATACATCAGTGTGGAAAAAACAATTTAAAAGATGTTAAGGGCCGATCATCGGTAATTTTAGAAAAGTCATCCAATAAAAGCCGCTACCATCTTTTTGATTTTTTAAATAAGGATGCATTAAGAATGTCTTACAGCGCCGCTGATCTTGTTGTGTCACGCGCGGGAGGCACTTCTATTTTTGAGATAGCCATTTCCGGTAAGCCGAGTATTTTGATACCTCTGGAGAACTCCGGTCAAGATCATCAAAAAAATAACGCCTACGATTACGCAGCCGCTGGGGCTTGCGACGTATTGGAGCAAACCAATCTAACTCCGCATCTTTTACAGTCGGAAATCAAAAGACTCTTGGCAGACAAGCCAAAACTGGAAAAGATGTCTAAGGCCGCTTTGGCCTTTGCCCGCCCCGATGCAGCAGAAAAAATCGCTCAGGAACTCATTAGATTGGGCATCGAACACAAATAAAAATAGACTTTTGTCGCAATTGCGTTATATTTAAAGCGGCTAGACCTTTGTAACCAAGGAGAACAAATAACCTCGGGAGGTGTAGGCAATGAGCAAAAGGATGATTCTCGCTCTATTTTTGCTGGGCGTATCTGTCAGCTTTACCCTCGCTTATTGGTTCAGCGTTATCTTTTGTGGCGCACCTCAGGCCTATCTTTGGATCGGACTTGTTTTGTGGTTTCTGACCGGCAGTTATGTCTATTTTGGCTCTTTTTCTCGTCCAATTGTTAAGCTTAGGCGCCTGGTCTGGAATTGTGGCATCAAGCTTTGGTGGTACCGTTTGTGGATACGGAAAAACGAATTCCACAGATCTCTGCGTATCGACGTTGAGGCCGTTCTGGCTATGAGCGACAAGCAGCAAAAAGAGTACATTCTTGACCTTTTGCGCAGAAGAGAAGTTGCCCACAACAGAGACATGCTAAGGAGCTCCCGCGAAAACGGAACCGACACGTTCGGAGAATAAGGAGAGCAAGATGCCTCAACCTAAGCCGGAAAATACTTTTACTTGCCGTATTTGCGGACACAACGAGTTTGACGAAGTGCGAGCAGACGACCTGGGAAGCATCGTAATCGGCGCGCCTATCAGAGTTAAGCATTGTATCTGCAAAGGTTGCAGCGCCATATTTGGCGACCCGGAACTCTTTTCTGGCACTCCGTTTAGTTACGCGGAGAGAGCTACCGAAGCAGAGAGAGGAGCCACGCGCGAATTCGGCGCCTTCGAGACGATGCGGAGCTCTTATCGTAGGCGATTTCCCGGAGGCGTATGACTAGCATCGGGTTAATGCCGAAAAATCCTATTTGCCCCAAGTGCCGAATCATTATGAGATTTAGCCGACTTGGTGAGAGCATTATCTCTACAATTATCTCCTTTATTTTTAAGTGCCCAAAGTGTGGCGAAGAAGAAACACTCAAGCACTACGAAAGCGCCGACGATTAGTCGATGCTTCGGCTATCGGCCAGCCCTATGCTGGCCGATTTCTTTTTTTATAGTTAAAACTTATATATAAATATTGAGCTGCCGGCGCGATCGACGGGAGTTTTGCCGGCTAACCACCAATAATCGTCTCCCGGATTTTTTACAAAGCCACGTACGGGAGTGGCCACTGATCCCTCGCGAGCATTGGCCGAAATAGCAAACCAAGTTCCTGCTGGCGGCTGGCCCTTAGATGACCACCAGTCTTCGTATTTATCTCCAAAATAATATTTTCCACTGCCGCCGCCAAAATAGTGCAGGGCAATTTTTTCTCCCGGCGGAGGAACATTGTTTTCTGTCATCCAATCTCTTAATCTCTTCATATCTTGGCCCCAGTCATAATTAGAGTCCGTGGCAATTTTGTATCCATTGTTAGTGCCACCGCCAAGAATATTAAAAAAAGAAAGATAATATGGAAAAGTCAGAATTGTTACCGCGGCCATGATAAGCAGCAAGATACTCACCAAGTAATACCTGACTCTCGGCACATTTACCCACCTTACTATTTGCCTGGCCACTAAAAAATAAATAAACGGCAGGGTCGGCAAAATATGCCTAACCCCGATGTTTAAATTGCCGGTTATCGCCTGAATCAAGTAAACAGCGATAAAAACAACGCTACCGGTAATAATGAAATTGTTCTTCATCCAACCGATAGCCGCCCTCCAACTTTTTTCTTTGGCTCTGATTATATTTTTTAGAGAAAACCAAAGAGCAATAATAGTAAGGATATGAAAAATTAAACTCTCTTTAAATAAATAGAGAGCGGGGAAATACCAAGGCGTTGCCTTAGAGTAAACGGTACCCATAAAATATGCGGAGTTGCCGCCCGCCTCTCGTTGAGTAACGGAAATCACTCCGTAAAAATATTCTCCGATGGGCTGAAGTGCCCGGTTCCTAGCCATCCAGCTCAAGGGGCCAACCGCCAATAGCCCTCCCTTAGAATTTAAGATGGCTTTAATGTCTGCAACCTGTTGCTCGGCTGGGAAGTTCCACACATGATAGGCATAAAAGATTTCTACAACCAGGAGAGCGATTATTCCGATAAGCGCGATTTTGCCTATCATTTTTAAGCTTTCTTTTAGAATTGCTCTTTTATTATCAAAATTTTCCAAGAATACCCACAGAATCCCCAAAACTATAAAAATGGGGCCCAAAATAACAGTGGAAAATTTTAAAAGAAAGGCGACTCCAAGCAATAAACTGCTGATGATAATGTTTCTTTTGTTGGGTTGTTTAAGAAAATAAAAAAACGAAGTGAGGGCTATAAAAAACCCCAAACTGGCGCCCAAATCAGTTGTTACATACCTCGAGTGAGCGATGACCGTTGGAGACATCGCGTAAAAAAACAATGTAAGCAGGGCGGTTTTATTATCATAATTTTTGGCAACCCAACGGAACAAAAGCCATCCAAAAAGAAGCGCCAAGAGCATAATCGGGAAACGCGAAAAGCGCAAAATCTGATCGGGATTATTGCCCGCCTCATACAAAAAAGCCTTGCCCATATCCCACTGGCGACTCTCTATGGATTCCGTCCATGCCGGAATATTGGTTGGAAAATTTAAGTTTAAAAAGAGCAGGGGAATGGCGGCCAAATCTTTTACAAGTGGCGGATGCTCCGGATTTAGTCTCATATCTTTTTGCGTTAAATAAGAGTAACCGGCCGGAATGTGGGCAACTTCGTCAAAGGTCGCGGAATCGTTCCAAGAGGAGCCGAACATCAATACAAACATTATGGCCAGCAGAGAGGCCGCGAATATTTTGGATAATTTATTGGTTATTTGATCCATATTTTTATTGCGTCTCGGGGGACGCTACCCTCATCTTTTTTAAATACGTAATTAATATTTTTCTCTTTTTGCTGATACGGCAAATAAGAGTTGGTAATAAATTTAACAATGTGGGCAGACATTGGAGCTAAGCCGTCGGATTCCATGATTACATATTTGGGAACGCTATCCGGTACCTTACTAAGGCGGACGGCGTCATCGGTCACATCTTTGTTAAAAGAGCTGGCAACTTCCGGCCGATTGGCCCACTTAACAAAATAGGTGTCGTAAGCGTGAGCCGTTATCATGGCCACCATCAAGGCCAAAAAAAATGCCACCAACTTGGGATTATTCCTAAATCTTATAACCGCTTGATTTATACCTAAAGCGGCAATAATCATGGCCACCGGGGCAAGAGGCAAAGACCTTAGAGCATGAGGGATGCTCTCGTTAGATATAATTACGGGCAGGGTCATAACACCCAACCAAAACCAAACAAAAACATATTTTAACCTTTCCTCCAAAACTTCTTCTTTTTTAAATACTTTTTTAAGAGACCAGATAAGGCCGATTAAAAACATTAACGAAACCGGCCACCACAGCTCTGGAGATCCAATGTGCTTACCGGCAATAGTATCAACATAATTATGACGCCAGTTAAAATCTCCGACTACAAAAAACATCCCCACGGTCAGCGCGGTATTTTTTAAAAGCCCCAAAATAGGATTGGGCGCGCTAAAAACAGAAAGCTGAGAAGTTCTACCCAAAAACTGCTCCTGATTATGGTAAAAATATAAAGCCAGGGGGGCAATGGCGATTGCCATGGCCAAAATAAATAAGAGCACTTCTTTCCATTTTTTATTTTTTAGAAAAATTACCAGAAGCGGCAGCAACAGGAGCGGAGCAATTCTGTAGGCAATGTACGAATGGAAACCTAAACCAAAAACCAATCCGGCCAAAATAATTTGCGCCACGGTTTTCCATTTGGTGGGCTCAGAACTTCTATTGGCAATTCTCCAAATTAGCCAAGTGCCCCAAACGAGAAAAAATGGAGCCATGATGGCTCTAAATCCTATGCTGGAGAAATTAATATGCCAAAAACTTGTGGCTAGAAAAAAAGAAGCAAAAAAAGCAATCAGCTGCTCGCCAAAAAGTTCTTTGGTAAGGAAATAGAGTCCGAGCACGGTAAGAGAACCAAAAATCCCACTAACAATTCTTAGCGCCCATGGGTAATTGCCAAAAACTTTAACCGAAAGGGCTTGAATATTTATAAAAAGACCCTCCCGACCGTTATTGTCTATGTAAAAAACTTTAGGACCGCCACCGTAAATAGCTTCTATCGTGTTGCTACCGTTTACGGCCTCGTCAGTGTAAAGACCGGGGGGAATCTGGTTGATTTTATAAAATCGGAAAAATACCCCAAGCAAAAAAACCAAGCAAACTAAAATAGGCCACTTATATTTTATTATTAACTCTTTCATTGCTTTATATTTTAACATATAATAAGTACATGGAAAGCGAGATAGAGCAATTAAGGCAACGGATTACCGAGCTGGAGGCCCAAAACCAGGGTCAAAAAGAGCGCCCGCAACTTGTAAAAGAAGCTCTGCAAGAACATTTCGAAAAAAAACCGGAAGATGTATTGCCTCAAGAGAAACAAGCATCACCTCAAATTATAGCGGCGGCCACGCAAAAGATAACTGACCTCAAAAAAGACGAGGGAAAACACCAGGAAGCAGTCAAAGAACTGCTAGAATTTGCCAGCCAAAACGGAATCATCAACGCCGCCAAAGTAGTCCAGGAAGTTGACGATCCTCACCTAATAGACGACTTTCAAGCTGCCTTATCCGAAACGTTCTTTAAAATTCATTAATTTTTTTGATGTTCAGCTTTTTTGTTTATTTTTACATCGCCATAATAGCTCTCGTCATCGCTGGGATTGTTGTCTTTTTGTGGAAAAGGACACGCCACGATTCTCAAAAGGACATTGAGCAAGCCCTGCATTTTGTCCTTTACGAAATTTCTTTTTCTGCCGGACAACCCAACGACCGTGATCAGGATTTTAAAAAGCTGACCAGCGTTATGGAGCAGTTTTACGGGGGAATGCTCGCCGTTGACCCATATTTTGTAATGGAGATAGGATTGCCCTACTCTGGCAACGAAATAGTCTTTTATTGCGCCGTCCCCAAAGAAAAAGGCGCCACATTTGAAAAACAAGTTCAGGGACTTTACCCGGAAGCAAAGGTGTCCATTAAACAGGACGACTATAATATTTTTAGGCCGCAAGGCTACTCGCTAGCATCTATTTTATCTCTTAAAAAAGACCCGGCCCTGCCGATAAAAACCTACGACAAGTTTGAGGCCGACCCACTGCAGGTTATTATTAATACTTTCTCAAAATTGCAAAAAGAGGGTGAGGGAGCAGCTATGCAGTTAATTGTTTCCTCTGACACAAAGCGGGGAGACGCCCTAATGGGTAAAGTAAGAGCCGCCTTGTTTGATATCAAGCAGGGCAAACCGCTTAGCAAGGCCTTAAAAGAATCCAGCATCGGCATGGAGGTGCTCAAAGAACTCGGGAGAATAATTATTGCCCAGTCTCCATCATCAGGAGAAAAAGACAAGGCTCCTAAAACAGTAGACGACGAGCTGGTCAAACTTTTAGATGCTAAGTCCCTAAAAAGAATTCTTTCAACCAACATGAGATTGCTGGTTTCCGCCGAAAATCAATCAAGAGCGCAGTCCATACTGGGAGAGCTGGAAAGCGCTTTTTTACAATTTTTTGAGGCCCAGGGCAACTCCATTAACTTTACCAGGCCGCAGGGGAGAGAACTGCAGAAAATATTCTATGATTTTTCTTTTAGGATCCCCGATTATGAAAAAATGACTTTATTAAACACGTCGGAGCTTGCTTCCCTTTTTCATTTTCCTTCAAAAATGGCTGTCTCGGCCGCGCCGCAGCTTAAGACAGTCAAAACAGTAGAGACGGCGCCACCGCTAGATCTGCCACAGAGCGGCCTTCTAATAGGTAAAAACGTTTACCTAGGAGAGGAAAAAAACATTTTTATGATGGACGAAGACAGGCGCCGCCATTTATATACCATTGGGCAAACCGGCGCCGGTAAAACTAACTTCCTCAAGAATTTGATTATTCAGGATATCGAAAACGGAAAGGGCGTCTGCTTTATTGATCCTCACGGTTCCGACATACAAGATATTTTGTCAAAAATTCCGCCCGATAGAATAGACGACGTTATTTATTTTGATCCCGCCAACACCGCCAACCCAATGGGGCTAAACATGATGGAGCACGACCCAAACTTACCGGAACAAAAAACTTTTATAGTTGATGAGATGTTGGGTATTTTTAATAAACTATTTAATATGAGCGTCGCGGGCGGTCCGGCTTTTGAACAATATTTTAGAAATTCCATGCTGTTGGTGATGGACAGCCCCGAATCCGGCAACACCTTACTGGAGATTACCAGAGTTCTTACCAACAAAGAGTTCCGCATGGCTAAACTGGCCACCTGTAAAAATCCCATTGTAGCCGCTTTTTGGAGGGAGATGGCGGAGAAAACGACCGGCGACACCTCGCTTGCCAACATGGCTCCCTATATTACTAACAAATTTGATAACTTCCTCTCTAACGAAATAATGCGCCCCATTGTTTTACAAGAAAAATCCTCTTTCAACTTTAGAAAAATAATGGACGACAAAAAGATTTTTCTGGTCAACTTGTCCAAGGGTCGGCTGGGAGATCTAAACTCTTATTTGCTGGGGCTCATTATCATTGGTAAATTTTTAATGGCAGCTCTCTCCAGAGTAGACACCGAATCTTCTCAGTTGCCGGATTTTTACTTATATATAGACGAGTTCCAAAACGTAACAACGGACTCTATCTCAAAAATTCTTTCCGAAGCCAGGAAATACAAATTAAATTTAATCATTGCGCACCAATTTCTGGGCCAGCTGGATGATAAGATTAAAAGCGCCGTTTTTGGAAATGTTGGATCCATGGTAATATTTAGGATAGGAGCAGACGACGCTCAGCAGATAGAAAAATATTACGAGCCAACTTTTAAGGCGCCGGATTTCGTCAACATGGATAACTACAATGCTTATGTAAGAATGTTGGTAAACGGCCAAACAACACGCCCATTCAACCTAAAAACTTTGGAATTTAAAAAGGGAGACCCGAGCACGGCCTCCAAAATAGCCGAGCTTTCTTCTCTAAAATACGGACGACCCCGAGAAGAAGTGGAAACCGAGATAAGGGCAAAATATCAAAGCCAATGAAAAAAGGAGAGACCATATTGTCTGTCAAAAATTTAAGTGTTTCTTTAAACGGAAAAGAAAAAATTCTTGAGGATATTAACTTTGAGGTAAAAGAAGGGGAAAATCTTATTATAATGGGGCCAAACGGCGCCGGCAAAAGCGTGCTTCTTAAAACTCTGCTTGGCCTTATGGATTATAGCGGAGAAATTAAATGGAAGAGCGGAGTTAAAATCGGGTACGTGCCGCAAAGATTCTCTCCGGAAAAAAGATTTCCCTTAAATATTGAGGAATTTTTCAAATTTAAGAAAATAAAAAAAGATAAAATTAAAGAACTGCTTGACTCCGTAGGGTTAAGAGACGCGGGGATTTTAAAAAAGACAATCGGAGAGATTTCCTCCGGCCAACTGCAAAGAGTGCTAATCGCCTGGAGCCTCATAAATGACCCCGACGTGCTACTTTTTGACGAACCGACAGCCGGTATCGATATCGGCGGCGAAGAGACCGTTTACAAGTTACTAAGCGACATAGAGAAGAAGAAAGATCTAACAATAATTTTTGTAACACACGATTTGAGCGTAATCCACAAACTGGCAGACTCGGTGTTGTGTCTAAACAAAAATATGGTCTGCTATGGTGCGCTGGAAGAAATAAACGAGCCGGGGATGCTGGCAAGGTTATATGGCCACGAGATAAAAATCTATAAACACACCCATGATCGAGACTCAATTTTTAAATAGTTTGCTGGTAGCAATTTTTGTGGGAGGAGCGGGCGGATACCTCGGTTCTTTGATGATCACAAAAAAGATGGCTCTCTCCGGAGATGCGCTGGGGCATCTCGCTTTGCCGGGCATTGCGATTGGATTGCTTTACAATCTAAATCTTACCTGTGGCGCGTTTATCACTCTGGCGTTGGGAATTCTTTTTATCTGGCGACTAGAAATAAAAACAAAAATAACCACCGAAGCATTAACGGGCATTGTATTTACCACCAGCACCGCCGCCGCCTTTCTCTTTTTAAAAGAAAGCGACCTGGAAAGGGCGCTCATCGGCGACATCACCTCCATCGGGAGGAAGGAGCTGGTTCTTTCGGTCATTATGCTCTGCGCCGTATATTTAATAATTAGAGCAATCTATAAAGACATGATTTTGGCCAGTCTCTCGGAGGACCTGGCGAAAGTAGAAAAAGTCAAAATAAACAGAAATAATTTGGTGTTCCTGCTATCGGTTGCCGTCATTGTGGCGCTAGGCATCAAGGTTGTTGGGTCTCTGCTTATTGGGGCACTGGTTATTATCCCCGCCGCAACAGCTAAAAATATTAGCCGGAATATGAGACAATACTCTTATGGAGGCGCGGTGTTTGGAATTTTGGGGGGCGCGCTAGGAATGTGGCTCTATAAAATAACCGGGCTCCCCGCCGGACCGCTTATTATTTTAACCAGCACCTTATTTTTTGTAATTTCAGTAGCATTAAGAACCGGAAACTAAAATGCATTTATTCGGCAAAAAAAGAGAAAAGGGAACCACGCTAATACTGCACATCGGCAGTTCGACTGTCGACAGTACGGTTATTCGACACTGGAAAGACGGCAAAATAGAAGTTTTGGCTCACTCCAGAATACCCACCAATTTTCTTTTAGATGTAGACTTTCAGGCTTTTTGGCGAGTAGTTAAAAAATCCTTCGAAATTTCTCTGGAAAAACTGCAGGAAAATTTTACCGGACGGCCCGATAGCGTAGTCTGCGTTTTTACCTCGCCGTGGTTTATATCTCAAACAAAAATCGCCACCATTGAGAGAGAGGAGGGATTTTTAGTTGACGAAAAATTATTTAATAAGCTGGTTGAAAACGAGATAGAAATCTTTCTAAGACATTGGCAGGGGAAAATGGACCCACTGCAAGGCAAGGCCAGCCTAATTGAATACAAAATAATCAAGGTTAATTTAAACGGATACCGAACCCAAAAACCCCTAGGCAAGACAGTCAAAAGCTTGGAGGCATACATATACATCAGTTTGGGGGTTAGTGAGGCGATGGAGGCTATCAAAAAAGAAGTAAACAAAATTTTCGGCAGAGTGCCTATCCAGTTCCACACTTTTCCATTTATAACTTTTAACGTTTTGGGAGCGGTTATGAACACCGACGAAGGACTTTTGTTTGTGGAAATAGGCGGAGAGGCAACCGACGTTTCGGTCGTACGGAAAAACATACTAGAAGAAACCATTTCTTTTAGGCGAGGCAAAAATAATCTAATCAGAAAAATCTCTTCGGAGATGAAGACTTTTATAGAAGAAGTCCCGTCCGTTTTGGAGGCCTACCATACGGAAAAGCTCAACCCCGCCTCCATGGGAAAAATAAATAAACTGGTAGATGAGTCTATGACCGATTGGCTTAGCTTATTTAAAGAATCCTTAAAAATGATTTCCGAAAACTTTCCTCTGCCGCAAAACATTTTGATAATCGGCGATCACATCATACAGCATGAGGTAACTAAACGCATTGAGGGCAACACGGATCTTGCCCAATATACGGTTTTTGAAAAACCTTTTTCCATAACCAGAATTAGGACTCCGGTGTTAGAGGACTTTTTTTCCAACAGAAAATTTTTTGACGACCAAAAGGACATCTTTTTATCGCTAGAGGCAATTTTTGCCGACAGGTTTAACAATACAGAAGAAAAACCAACAAAATAATAATGAGCGCAAAAATAATCCAAGACATAGTGGCTAAGGGAGGGTCAATCCCAGTCAGACTTAAAAAAGTAGCGCTGCCAGCAAAACAGCTGTCGGAATTTTTGCCAATCAAGACGCCGGAGAAAGAAGCTCCCCAAGCAA
>JAHFLR010000033.1 GCA_023244795.1 bacterium | reverse complement strand
GCATCTAATTAAAGAGGCGCAATCCTCTTGGAAGCATTTTGCAAGGCATTTTTAGGAGTTAGCTTATAGAGATTTAAAAATCCGCCTCAAATTTATTTAGAGGCGGATTTTTAAATTGTGGACCTGGGGAGAATCGGACTCCCGCCTCAGCAATGCGAATGCTGCGTTATACCACTTAACTACAGGCCCCGGGCTAAAACTTTCCCTTGTCCGCGCGCTCGGTGTATTGTTTGGTGTCTGTGTTGATGCGGATAACGTCGCCCTGCTCTATAAAGAGGGGAACGTTAATAATGGCGCCAGTCTCCAGCTTAACCTGCTTGCTACCGCCCTGGGCGGTGTTGCCCTTGGTTGAGGGAGGTGCTTCTACTACTTTGAGCTCTACCTTAATCGGCATTTTGACACCGATGACCTTTTCTTTAAAAATGATGGCATCTACCAGAGAGTTGGTCTTCATTAGATCGCCATATTGGCCGATTATATCGGCGTCTATCTTAAATCTCTTGCTGGGGTCGTTGGTCTCGCAAAACCAAAACTCTCCCTTGGCGCTGTAGAGATATTTTACCGGTTTGTTTTCTATCTCGGCCTCCTCAAAGCTTTCTGAGTTTTGGAAATTTCTCTCCAGCACCTTGCCGTTTATGAGGTTCTTCATTTTTACTTGGGCTACCGGTTTTCTTTGCTGCATCCTTAAAAAGTCAAATTGTAACGACACGTAAGGTTGACCTTCGTAAATAAAATATGCGCCCGGTTTTAATTCGTTATACTGTAACATACGGATGTTATTCTATATTTTTATGACAATAAAATCAACCCTGCGATTACTTTAGCGCTTCCTTAATTTTATCGGCGATCTCTTTAGAGAGTTTGGGGTTGGCCTTCAAAAATTCTCTGGAGGCGTCATAGCCGCGGCCAAGCGAGGTTTTTTCGTAACTGTACGAGGAGCCGGCCTTTTTAACGATTCCTGTTTTCTCTCCAAGAATTAAAATATCGCCCTCGTAAGAGATGCCCTCATTATAGAAGATGTCAAACTCGGCGGTTCTAAACGGCGCTGCCACTTTGTTTTTTACAATCTTTACTTTTACACGGTTGCCGATAACCTCGTCTCCCTTTTTTATTTGAGCGGCGCGGCGGATCTCTATTCTAACGGAAGAGTAAAACTTAAGCGCCTTGCCTCCGGTGGTAGTTTCCGGATTGCCAAAAACGATTCCAATTTGCATTCGGATTTGGTTGATAAAGATAACGACTGTTTTGGATTTGGCGGTGATGGCGGTTAATTTACGTAGCGCTTGCGACATCAGCCTGGCTTGCAGGCCCATGTGCGAGGCGCCCATCTCGCCCTCGATTTCTGCCTTGGGTGTTAGCGCGGCGACAGAGTCAATCACTAGCACGTCAATACCGCCGGAGCGTACTAAGCTCTCCGTAATTTCTAGCGCCTGCTCGCCAGTATCGGGCTGGGAGATTAACAAATCGTTTATCTTAACCCCAATCTTTTTGGCGTATTCCGGATCCAGCGCATGCTCGGCGTCCACAAAGGCGCAGACCCCGCCCTTCTTTTGCGCCTCGGCAATAATATGGAGCGCCAGCGTTGTTTTGCCAGATGACTCCGGTCCGTAAACTTCAATAATTCTTCCCCTTGGCACTCCACCGACGCCCAGGGCGATATCGATACCCAGCGAGCCGGTGGGTATAGCGTCTACGTTTACTTTGGGCGCTTCTCCCAGCTTCATAATAGAACCTTCGCCGTATTTGCTTTTAATTTGGTTGATGGCGTCTTCTACGCCCACGTTTACTTTTTTATCTTCCTTTTGTTGTTTTGCCATGCGAGTTATTTTAAATTGTTAATTCTTAACATATAGTTCTCTGGTTTGTTTGACGTCTCTGCCGAATTTATCGTTAGCTTTTAGTTCTACTACATTGTAGCCCTTGGCCAGCAGTAAACTCTCGTCAAAATTTCCATTTTGATCCGTAAAAATTTGGTTGCCATTTAAAAATACCGCGGCCACATTTTGCGCCTTGCCTTTTACCGCTATTAGTTGGTCAGAGAGAGAGGCGCTGGGGGTGGGGGAGTCGATTGTTATTTGGGGTCCCGATAAGATGTTACGCGACTTATATAAACCATAAACCAAAAAACAAGATATCAACAACAAAAGAGTGCTAGAGGTTAAAATTGTTTTTACTTTGCTATTCATTTTCGTTTCGCTCTCTGATTAATACCTCTCTCGGCTTGGCGCCTTCCGCCGGACCCACTACTCCTCGTTCCTCCAGCATATCTATTAGGCGGGCCGCTCGGGCATAGCCGATTCTTAATTTTCTTTGCAGGTATGAGGTAGAGGCGCGATTTGTCTTCATAATAGTTTCTCTGGCCTCTTCGTACAAGTCGTCGTCGATGTCGTTGTTGTTATTATCCTCTGTGAGGTCGATATTAAAGGAGGATTGCACTTTGGTGGTTTCGTGGTTGGGGTCGGCGGCGGTATTGTTTATTTGCTCCATAGATAAATCATCTAAATCTACGTCTTTATATTGCTTGGCGAGGTAGTCTACAATGTTTTTGGTTTCTTTTTCGGTAATAAACGGCCCCTGGATTCTTCTTGGTTTGGCCGAATCTCCCGCTAAAAAGAGCATGTCGCCGCTACCCAGCAGCTTTTCCGCCCCTGCCATATCTAAAATAGTACGGGAGTCTATTTGAGAGGCCACTTGCAGAGCAATGCGGCTGGTGATGTTGGCTTTAATCAAACCGGTAATAACCTCTACTGACGGCCTTTGGGTAGATAAAATCAGGTGGATGCCTACGGCGCGCGACATCTGGGAGAGCCTAACGATAGAAGATTCCATTTCGCGAGGGTAAGTGCTCATTAAGTCGGCCAGCTCGTCTACTATTATTACCAAGTATGGCATCTCGTTATAATCGCCATGCTTCTCGTGGTAAGAGTTGATATCTTTAACGCCACTTTTTAGGAGGACTTCGTAGCGTCTATCCATTTCTTTGCATGCCCACTTTAAAGCCAGCACCGCCTTTTTGGGCTCGGTAATCACAGGAGTAAGGATGTGCGGGATCTTATTATAGAAGGTCAGCTCCACGCGCTTGGGGTCTACCATTATAAAACGCAGCGACTCCGGAGAGTTTCGGTACAGGAAGCTGGCAATAATAGTATGGATAGAGATAGACTTGCCCGAGCCGGTGGCGCCAGCTACTAGTAGGTGAGGCATTTTGGCCAAGTTGGCGAAGACCGACTTTCCGGAAACATCTCTACCCAAAACAACAAGTAGCGGCTGAATTGATTTTTGGAAGCCATCCTCCATCAGCAAATCTCTTAACCCGACGGTCGTTTTTGTTTTATTGGGGATCTCAATGCCCACTAAAGATTTGCCCGGGATGGGCGCCTCTATTCTTAATGGATGCGCGGCTAGGGCCAGTGCCAAATCATTTTGTAAGGCGAGGATGCGAGAGAGCTTTACGCCCTCAGCCGGCTTAAGGGTATATTGAGTAACCGATGGCCCGATGTTTATTTCTCCCATTTCCACATCAATGCCGAAGTTTTGCAAAGTTCTTTTAATGATATTGGCGTTGGCTTTGATGTCGCCACTGGAGGGTTTGCCACTATCAACGTTGAGCAGATCTAGTGGGGGAGGAGTAAAGGCATGGGCGACTTTTCTTTTTTCAAATTTTATTTCCTCTTCCTCATCTTTTTTTCTGTCTTCCTTTTTGGGTTTTTCTGGTTCCGCTTCTTGCTCGTCTTTTTGCGTGGCTTCTTTGATGCTTGCCGCCGCGCCCTTAACAGACTCCATCGCCCGGTTAGACATGTCCTCTATTTTTTCCAAAACGGTCGGGCCCTTCTTTTCTTTGGTCTCGTCTTCCTCCTTTTTCTTAAATGTAATGGCGGTATTTAAAATGATAAGCAGGGAAACTAAAAAGATTGCCAAAAAAATTATGATGCTTGCTCCCTGATCAAAAAGTTTTAAGAACGGCAGGGAAAAAAGATAACCAACATCTCCACCCGTTTGTTTGCCAAAAAATAAATCAGCTAACCCCAGCCCGCTCAATAAAAATAGAATCGCTCCAAAAGTTGTGCTGGCAATAAAATGAGGCCTGCGAGAAGTGAGCAAAGAGATGCCGGCGATAAACATTACGGTCGGGACTAAAAAATAACCCTTACCAAAAAGTAAAGTTAAAAAGTTAAATATAGCTTGTCCGGCGATGCCCGCCACTCCGAACCCCGACAGGGTAAAAATTAAACCAAGAGTTATGGTGGCGATAGATAAAATAGAATGTTTGGTTTCGTCTTTAAGGGTGTGGTACCACCGTTCAGTTTTATGCTCTGTGGATAACTTATTTTTTTGTGATTTTTTGGAAGCCACGAGTGTATTATACACTACGAATTTGAGATTTACGATTTAGGAGCAGTGGCAGCTTGCATTTTTTTCTCTGTCCTTTAGAATAATGGACAATGAACGACGACCAAAGCGACAACTCAAAAGCAAACACGCCAGAAGACAAAAAAGACAAAGCAAGGAACTTGATAATGGACCGAGCTCAAAAACTAACCGGAGCGTTGTATCGGGTTACAGACGCCATGTCCGATAAGGAACCCATTAAGTGGTCTCTGCGGGAGAGATCAATAGAGCTTTTTAACGAGCTTATGTCCATGATGTCTTCGTCTTCCGGAATGCGGGGGAGGGAGGCAATTTTTGAGGAAATAAGAAGTCACATAGGGCGCCTGGAAAAAATTCTGGAGCTGACCTCCCTCGGCAACTACACCGCCAGCTTTAACTTCGAGGTGCTTAAAAGGGAGTATCACAACCTCCAACTTTTGATTGAGGGAGAGAAGAACCTGTTTGAGACAGAGCCTGTCTTGGTGCTGGATGAACCGCAGGACGTAAATCCCGCCCCAAAGCCAATGCCACAAGTGTTGTCTATCGGACACGCTGCTTCTAACGTGATAAAGGACAAAGCCCCCATAAATATTAGTAATGGACATAAAGGACAACAAGCCACAGCAAGCAATAATGGCGGGGTCTCCTCGGGGAACGGATCCAGGCAGCAAAAAATTTTTGAATTCCTAAAAGACAATAAAGAGAAGACAGTAAAAGAAGTCTCCGCCATCTTCCAGGGGATAAGCGAAAAAACAGTCCAACGAGACCTAATCGGCCTGCTCAAAGATGGCCGAATCTCCGCGAAAGGAGAGAAAAGATGGAGAACTTACAGCCTAAATAGTGGCCAATAGCGGGGTTGAATAATTTCAATATTCGTGTAAACTAAACATTAGTGGGGGTTATCCACACAAAATTTGCAGCTGCGCCATAAAAATCTATATAATATAAGCAGCTGACCAAACCGATTGCTGGCAGAGTATATCTGTTCGTCAATCGTGTTGTAGGAAGAAGATTTCCGGGTGGAGAGAACATTGAAAATTGAATACATTGCGTAACAATAAATTACTTAACATTTGATAGTTTAGAAAGATTATTAACCGTATAGTTTAAAAGCCCGAAGAAGATTTGGTTTTGTCGAAACTGAATTAATCTTTGGATGTGATATTTTGTTTTCGTTTCATTGAAGCAATAAGCAGAGATAAGACGAGGCGAGTTATCATTAAGTTAAAAGTAAAATTAATATATGAGTATATCAACAAAGAAAGCTGTTTCAGTTTTCGTTGGTTTGGTAACAGGATTGAGCTTGTCCGGAGCTATCGCATTTATGCCGATGGTTGCGTCAGCTGCAGATTTTACCTTCACCAAAACACTCAAGATGGGTGTTAGGGGAACAGAGGTGTCAAATCTTCAAACAGTCCTAAGGGCTAACCCGACCTTTTATCCGGCCGGATTAGTTACAGGTTACTTTGGTGGTTTAACCAAAGCAGCCGTTATCAAATGGCAAGCTGCAAGTGGCTTAGTCGCAGATGGCATCGTGGGTGCAAAATCCAGAGCTATCTTAAATGCAGGTGGCACAACAGGTACCACAGGCACAACAGGAACAACACAAGTTCCAGCTGGAGGAGGTGTAGCGGTTTCAATGCCGATGCAGCCAACAGCTTCATTAGCAGTAAACAATGCTGCGAGAGTTCCTTTCACCAGAGTTACATTGACCGCCGGCACATCAGATGTCTCGATCAATGGAGTCAAGGTTGAGAGAACAGGTTTAGCAGATGACGCTGTATTTTCCGGAATCGTTTTATTAGACGAGAACGGATTGCAGGTTGGCGTATCAAGTACATTCAATTCCCTTCACCAGGCAACAGTCGGTGAGGCTATGGTCTTGAGAGCTGGCACATCCAGAACCTTTACCGTAGCCGGCAACATGGCCGCCGACAACAGCACCAGAGCCGGACAGGTAGCATACCTTTCTGTAATTGGTGTTGACACATCAGCCACCGTAGCCGGGACATTCCCAGTCGTCGGAGCTGGTCACACAATCAACGGATCATTGACTATCGGAGCAGTAACAAGTTTCGTTAGAGGTCCGCTAGATCCAAATTCCGCGACAACTTTAACAAAGCAAGTTGGAACAACCGCTTACACTTTTTCTTCGATCAAGTTTAGCGCTGGTTCAACCGAAAAAGTTAGAGTAAAGTCAATCAGATGGAACCAATCAGGTTCAGCCGCTACTTCCGATATTGCGAATGTTAAAACATACGTAAACGGAACAGCTTACGACACTATGGTTTCTTCCGATGGAAAATATTACACAACAACATTCGGAGACGGAATCGTCATCGATAAAGGCAACAGCGTAGAAATGTACGTCAAAGCCGATATCTTGGGCGGATCCGGAAGAACAATCAAATTTGATGTTTACAAAAACACAGATTTGTACGCAACAGGCGAGACTTATGGTTATGGCTTATTGCCAACAACAACCGGATCAACCGGATTGTTCGGCTCAACCAACCCATGGTACAGCGCTACCACAATCTCTGTTTCTGCTGGAACTTTAACAGTTTCCAAAGCAACAGATGTTGCCGCGCAAAACGTTGCGGTTGGAGTTAACAGCCAGCCATTGGGTGGCTTCGTAGTAGAAGTCCAGGGCGAGCCTGTTACAGTTGGATCAATGGCCTTCAGACTAGCTCAATGGGCCGGTACTGGAGCTACTGCTTCAACACAAGATGTTACAAGCATTTCTATGGTTGATGCTAACGGATCAGTTGTCGCCGGACCGGTTGACATCGCCGTCACATCACCAAACGTTTCGTTTGGAACATCTGTTACTTTCCCAGTTGGAAAGAGCACATATAAGTTAGTTGGAAAATTGGGATCAGACTTCACCACCAACGATACAATTGCTGCTTCCACCACACCATCAACTGATTGGTTAAATGCCGTTGGACAAAACACCGGCAACTCCGTCAGCTTGCTCGCGCAGTCATCAGCCATCACTGGCAACACCATGACTGTTAAGGGTGCGACAATGGCAATCTCGTTGTCTGCTTTGCCAGCCACTCAAACAGTGGTTGCCGGCAAGCAAAACTTCAATTTTGCCAACGTTCAGTTTGACACCACAGCATCTGGAGAAGATATCAAGGTTTCTTCGTTCCCATTGGTATATGCATTTAACGGAGTAGCCGGATACGTCTCAGGATGCCAGTTAATGGACGGAACAATGGCCC
>JAHFLR010000001.1 GCA_023244795.1 bacterium | reverse complement strand
GTTGCGGTAGATAACGATAGCCGCATGTTTTTGTTGGCCGAAATGAGCTGGGGAGCCGCTCTGGGGGCCAAAGATGTTGTTGGGCTGACGATTGGCACGGGGATTGGCGGGGGCTTGGCAATAGGCGGTAAGATTTATTATGGCACTGGCGGTGCGGCAGGAGAGATTGGCAAGATGATTATTCAGTCGCCGGCGGCAACGTTTGAGGGTTTGGGTAGCAAGGGAACTTTATTGAGCGCGGAACAAAGGAACGAGATTATCGGTATCGGTGTGGCCAACGTTGTTAATGTGCTTAACCCAGCGGCGGTGGTTATGGGCGGTGGAGGTATTAGCGGAAAGTTTGTAGACATTGAGGCCGTTAAAAAAAATGCTCTTAATAATATTCCCTACGCGCAAACCCGGAAAGTTAAAATCGTGGCGGGCAAATTAGGCTACTATGCCTCCGCCATCGGCGCCGGGCTGCTGCTAAAATAGAGATTTGACAAGTCGGGGAGGGTAGTATAGTATACTTATCAACAGGCAAGATTGAGTTGTGGGCGCAGGTCTGTATAATTATTATAGGCTTTTCGAGTAAATTTCCGTGCCTACAAGACAAATAATCTCTTAATCAAATTTCAACCGAACTAACCTTTACGGAGAAGGTTATGTTTTTGTTTTTTGTTATTTAATTAAAAATTTTAATAATATAAAAAAAATAATTAAGAATGAAGAAAAAATACTTCTCAAAGTATAAGGAGCCGGCTGTCCCTTTGCCAAACTTGGTAAGGACTCAACTGGATTCTTACGAACTATTTCTTAAGGAGGACCTGAAGACTTTGTTCCGGGAATACTCTCCGATAGAAGATTATACCGGCAAAGAATTTAAATTAGAGTTTTTGGATTACTCCATCGGCGAACCAAAGCACGATGAGTATTACTCCAGAATAAATAACCTCACATACGAAGCACCGCTCAAATTAAAAGTCAGATTAACAAACAAACAACTCAAGCATAGCAAGGATCAGGAAATTTTTATGACTGATTTGCCGCTCATGACCAACCACGGCACTTTTGTTATAAACGGGGTGGAAAGAGTTATTGTTCCGCAAATTACCAGATCATTTGGAGTTTATTTTACCGCCAATGTTCTCAAGGGTAAAAAATATTTTGGGGCTAAAATAATTCCAAGCCGCGGCTCGTGGATAGAAATAGAAACGGAATCCGACGGCGTGATGTACGCGAGAATAGACAGAAAAAGAAAAATTCCAATATCCAGCATATTGAGAGTATTTGGCGCGGAGAAAGATAAAGAGATAGAGAGTTATTTTGCGAAGGTAGATAAGGGAGAAGTGTCTTATATCAAAAAAACACTGGAAAAAGATTCTGCCAAAACAGTGGCGGAGTCATATGTGGAAATCTCAAGAAGATTAAGACCGAACGAGCCGGCCACTGCCGAAAACGCAAAAGAATATTTTACCAACTTGTTCGATGAGGTTCGTTACGACCTTTCTTTGGTTGGCCGTTATCGCCTTAATCATAGGCTTAATTTGCCGCTAGATAACATCAAAAACGCCCCCAGGGTGCTTTCTTTAAGCGATTTAGTGGCTATCGTTACCCACGTTATTGAGTTAAATAACGAGCCGATGGCTACGCCCGACGATATAGACCATTTGGGTATCAGAAGAGTTAGGGGTGTTGGAGAAATGTTACACGCCAGAATGCGTGTTGGTATGGCCAGAATGAAAAGAAATATCCAAGACAGAATGTCGACGATGGAAATGGAGTCAACAGCGCCTTCTCAAATTGTAAACAACAGACCACTAATGGCGGTTATCAAAGAATTTTTTGCCACCAACCAACTTTCCCAGTTCATGGATCAAAAGAATATTCTTTCCGAACTGGAACACTTAAGAAGATTGTCTGCCCTTGGGCCTGGAGGATTAACCAGGGAGAGAGCGGGTTTTGAGGTTAGAGACGTGCACCCATCTCACTACGGAAGAATTTGTCCGATAGAAACTCCGGAAGGATCCACTGTCGGTTTGGTTGTTTATCTTTCCAGCTACGCCAGATTAAATGAGCTCGGTATCATTGAGACTCCTTATGTAAAAGTAAAAGACGGAAAGGTTACCAAAGAGATTGTTTATCTGGACGCGCTGGAGGAATCAAAATACAAAATCGCTCACGCCGGATTAAAATACGATAAAGAAAATGGAACTATTTTAGAAAAAAGAATTGAGGCCAGAACCGGAGGAGGCCACCCGGAATTTGTTTCCACCAAAGATATTGATTTTGTTGATGTTGCCACCAACCAGGCCTTTAGTATCGCCACGAGCTTGATTCCGTTTTTGGAAAACGATGATGCCACTAGAGCGCTTATGGGTTCTAACATGCAGAGACAGGCGGTACCTTGTATTAGGCCGGCTGCCGCTTTTGTTGCTACGGGCATAGAGGACCGAGCCGCTCACGACTCGGGCAGATTAGTTTTGGCGGAAGAGGCAGGAGAGGTTGTGGAAGTTGATGCTAGCCACATTGTTGTTAAAGAAAAAGAAGGCAAGAGAAAAGAGTACAAACTGGTGAATTTTTTGAGATCAAACGATTTTACCACCATGCATCACAGGCCGGTTGTTGGTCTTGGAGAGGAGGTTAAAAAAGACCAAGTGATGGCCGATACTTACTCAAGCGTTGACGGCCAATTGGCGCTAGGCCAAAATTTGCTCGTTGCTTTTATGACTTGGGGTGGCTACAACTTTGAAGACGCCGTTATTCTCTCGGAGCGCGTTGTTAAGGAGAACGTCTTCAGTTCCGTCCACATCAGTCAGTATGAGGCTAACGTTAGAGACACAAAACTTGGGCCGGAAGTTAATACTTGCGATATCCCCAATGTTGGAGAAGAAAAATTAAAGGATCTTGATGAGGAGGGCATTATTCGCATCGGCGCCGAAGTAAAAGAATCCGATATCTTAGTCGGTAAAATTACTCCCAAGGGCGAAGCGGAACTAACTCCGGAAGAAAGATTACTAAGGTCAATTTTTGGAGAAAAAGCCAGAGATGTTAAAGACACCTCTCTTCGTCTTGAGCACGGCACCAAGGGCAGAATTATCGGTGTCAAAATATTCTCAAGAGAAAAGGGCGACGCATTAGAACCAGGCATCATTAAAAAGATACAGGTAGAAATTGCTCAAATAAGAAATATTACATCAGGAGACAAATTAGCCGGACGTCACGGAAACAAGGGTGTGGTGTCTAAGATTCTTCCACTAGAAGATATGCCACGGCTCGCGGACGGCACTCCAGTTGATGTTATTCTTAACCCGCTCGGTATCGCCGGTAGAATGAACCTCGGCCAGGTTTTGGAGACTCACTTAGGATGGGCGGCCAGCAAGCTTGGGTACCAAGCCATCGTTCCTCCTTTTTCAGGAGCTCAAAACGAAGAAATTAAAGCTGAGCTTAAGGCGGCGGGTCTTCCGGAAAATGGAAAAACTACATTGTACGACGGTAGAACTGGAGATCGCTTTGACCAGGAGGTTACAGTCGGATACATATATATGATGAAGCTTATCCACATGGTTGAAGATAAACTACACATGAGATCCATCGGGCCGTACTCATTGATTACCCAACAGCCGCTAGGAGGCAAGGCTCATGGTGGAGGGCAAAGACTGGGCGAAATGGAGGTTTGGGCGCTTGAGGGTTACGGAGCCGCTCATACACTGCAAGAAATGTTAACTATAAAGTCAGACGATATCGCGGGGAGAACGGCAACTTACGATTCGATTATTAAGGGAGAAAAAATAAAAGCTCCAAACTTGCCGGCCTCTTTCCACGTGTTATTGAACGAGCTCAAGGGGTTAGCTCTTGATATAGAAATGAAGGGTATGGTGGTCGACACTGAAAATAGATCTGTTGGATCTAGAGATTAATCAAATAACTTAAAAAACATGGATACAAAAGTTACAGATTTTAGCACCATCGATATCAAGCTGGCCTCCCCGGAGAAAATTTTATCGTGGTCTTACGGAGAAATCACAAAGCCAGAAACTATAAACTATAGAACCCAAAGACCGGAGAGAAACGGCTTATTCGACGAAAGAGTGTTTGGCCCGGAAAAAGATTACGAATGTTATTGCGGTAAATATAGAAGAATAAGATTTAAGGGAATCATCTGCGAGAAGTGCGGCGTGGAGGTTACTAAATCAATTGTTCGAAGAGAAAGAATGGGGCATATTTCACTAGCGGCTCCCGTTGCGCATATTTGGTTCTTGAGGGGGTTACCTTCCAGAATCGGATTAATGTTGAGCTTGTCGGTTTCCGAGTTGGAAAAGGTTATTTATTTTGCCGGATATATTATTACCAAAGTTGACGAAACGGAGCGAACCAGAATTCTGCAGAGAATAGATTCCGAGTTCAAGTCTAAATCGAAACTGGTTACCAATAAGGAAGAAAAAGATAATCTCAAAGACGCTCTAAGCTCGGCCAAATCAGAAGTGGACTCCATTCGTCCATACAAAGTTTTTAATGAAGTGGATTATCACAAGTTAAGCTTAAAATACGGCGAGCTTTTTGAGGCTGGTATCGGGGCAGAAGCCATTTTTGATATTTTCAAAAAATTGGATTTGGTGGAACTAAGGAAGTCTCTAGAGGCGGCTGCGGAAAAAACTTCCACTCAAGAAAAAATCAAACTCTTGGCTAGGGTCAATCTCATTAAATCAATGGAGAGAAGCGGCGTCAGGCCGGAGTGGATGTTCCTTACTGTCATCCCAGTTATACCGCCAGGATTAAGGCCAATGGTGGCTCTCGACGGCGGCAGACACGCGACCTCCGATATTAACGATTTATACAGAAGAGTAATAAACAGAAACAATAGACTAAAGAAATTAGTTGAGGTAAGAGCGCCGGAAGTTATTTGTCGAAACGAAAAAAGAATTTTGCAAGAAGCGGTTGATGCTCTTATCGACAATTCCATGCGATACGGCGCTGCCGCCATGAGCCAGGCTCAAAAGAGACCGCTTAGGGCGTTAGCCGACATGCTAAGAGGAAAGCAGGGACGTTTTAGGCAAAACCTGCTCGGCAAAAGAGTTGATTATTCGGCTAGGTCCGTTATCGTTGTCGGTCCAGATCTAAAATTGGATCAGTGCGGATTGCCAAAACAAATGGTGCTGGAGTTATTCCGGCCGTTTGTCATCTCAAAAATTATTAAAGCCGGAATGGCTTTTAATACCAGAGGAGCCGGAAGGTTAATAGAGAAAAAAACTCCGGAAGTTTGGGCGATTTTGGACGACGTGATAAAAGGAAAATATGTTTTGTTAAACAGAGCCCCGACTTTGCATCGATTAGGCATTCAGGCATTTCAGCCGATTTTGATAGAGGGCAGCGCTATCCAGCTTCATCCTCTTGTTTGCTCGGCATTTAACGCCGACTTCGACGGCGACCAGATGGCCGTTCACTTGCCGCTTGGCGAGGAGGCGCAAAGAGAAGCCAGAGAAATTATGGCTTCCAGCAAAAACTTACTCAAGCCGGGCAGCGGCGACCCCGTTGTTTCCCCGTCGCAAGACATGGTCATCGGTTGTTACTGGTTGACCCAAATAAAAGAAGGCGCTAAGGGCGAGGGAAGATTTTTCTCAACCCCCAATGAGGCCATTACTGTTTATGATTTTGGAGAAGTGGATCTCAGGGCCAGAATAAAAGTGATGGGCACAGAAAAATTAAAGTACAAAGCATTGCCAAGTCATATTTTTGAGACAACGGTTGGCCGATTGTTGTTTAACAACATCTTGCCGGACGATTTTCCTTACGTCAGCGAAGATATGGGCAAGAAAAATCTTTCTAAACTTGTTGGGCAAATTATCGAAAAGTACGGCACTGATTTTGCTCCGGATATTTTGGATAAAATCAAAAAATTCGGATTCCGATATGCTACTATGGCGGGTATCAGTTGGGGATTGGACGATTTGATAGTGCCCAAAGAGAAGCCGGCTATCATAGAAGAAGCCAGGATAAAAGCAACGGAAATAGAAAAACAACATAAGGAAGGCCTATTAACCGAAGAAGAAAGATACAGAAGCGTTATTGAGATTTGGCAAAAAGCCAAAGAAGACGTTTGCGGCTTATTGCCTAAAACTCTTGAGGACGCTGGTTCTCCGGTATTTAACGTTGTTAGTTCCGGCGCAAGAGGCAACTGGGTCCAGGTCGGCCAAATGGCCGGCATGAAGGGCTTGGTGCTTAGCCCGTCGGGTAAAATTATCGACTTTCCGGTTACGCCTAGCTACAAAGAAGGTTTGGGAGCTCTGGAATATTTTATTACCACTCACGGAGCCAGAAAGGGAGAGGCGGACACCGCGCTCAAAACATCCAAAGCCGGTTATCTTACCAGAAGATTAGTTGATGTCGCTCAAGATATCATTGTGCAAACCGATGACTGCGGAGACGACAAGGGTATTAAGGTGAACAAAAAAGAAGCCGAGTCTTACGGAAAGAAAATATCTTCCAAAATATCGGGTAGAGTGTTGGCGGCCAACGTCAAGGGCGCTGATGGGAAGGTTATTTTTGAGAAAAATCATTTACTTTCCGCTGCCGATGCCCGAGCGATAGAAAGCGCCGGAGTAGATGAGCTGTATATCAGATCACCGATTACTTGCCGAGAGGTTAGAGGAATCTGCCAGATGTGCTATGGCTACGATTTGGGAAATAATAAAATGATTAAAATTGGAGAGGCCGCAGGCATAGTGGCCGCGCAAGCCATTGGGGAACCGGGTACACAGCTTACAATGAGAACCTTCCACACTGGAGGTATTGCTGCCGGAAGCGATATCACGATGGGTCTTCCGAGAGTCGAAGAAATATTTGAATTGAGGATGCCAAAAGTACCTGCTGTTCTTGCAGATATCGAAGGAGAAGTAATGGAGGTAAACAACAAAGGCGCCGAAAAGTCGGTGACTATTTTGGCCGATCATCCCAAGGCGGCAAAAGAAGAAAAGAAGGAGTACGCCATACCATTTGCGAGACTTATTATTGTAAAGAAAGGGGATCAGGTTAAGAAGGGAACATTTTTAACTGATGGCGCTGCCGATATCAAGCAGTTGTTTAGCATTGCCGGACGTGAGGTGGCTCAAGACTACATACTAAACGAAGTAGATAAGGTTTATTCCGTCCAGGGCGCTGTTATTAACGACAAGCACATTGAGGTTATCTCTAAACAAATGTTCTCCAGAATGAAGATCAAAGACGAGGGCGACACAAAATTTAGCAAAGGAAGAGTGGTAGAGAATTTTGAATTACTCGAAGAGAATGAGAGAGTGAAAAAAGAAGGTGGAACAGAGGCAACAGCCGTTTCGTTGGTAATGCCTATCAGCAAAGTTTCTCTATCGTCATCAAGTTTCTTGGCCGCGGCTTCGTTCCAAGACACCGCGAGAGTGCTTATCAAAAGTGCCATAGAAGGCCGAGAAGACAAACTCCGAGGATTGAAAGAAAACGTTATTATTGGACGTCTAATTCCTGCCGGAACCGGTTTTAGGAAAGACTACGTAGTAGCAGAGAAAAACGAACTAGAAAATCTGGAAGAGATAGGAGAGACGGAAGAATAAAATTTTCCAACCATAAATGTCCTCTACCACTGAACTAATAAAATCCCGACTCAATATCGTTGATGTTATTGGAGGATATTTAAAGCTGCAAAAAGCCGGTATAAATTTTAAGGCCAATTGCCCTTTTCAC
>JAHFLR010000007.1:4900-26533 GCA_023244795.1 bacterium | reverse complement strand
TTGCCGTGTTGATGGTAACCCTGAACTCACCGATAGAGTACTCCACTCCATCGTGAGTGATAGTGATAAAATCGGTAAAGAAAGTAATCTTGTTATCTACCACCAAAAAGCGCTTGAGGCCGGGGATCTGTTTGATACGATCGAACTCGTTCAGATACGAGGTTCTCTCCTCCTTCATAGAAGCGAGAAACTTAATCTTGCGATGAGCTTCTTGAGTTGAGCGAAGCAGTTGAACAATTTCTCTTTGGTATTCTCGAATTCGCACATTGGACTGCTCCACTGTTTTCTCTGCGGTCTTTACTTCTTCGGTAAAGCGACCGACGCACATATCGGCGTAACTATCTCTTGCTCGAGCGGCGAGCTTTTCTTGCCACTCTTGAGCGGCCTTCTTAAGCTCATCGCTTTTGCCGGAGAGATGGTCGGCCACCTTTTGGAGAATCTTCTCAAAGATGGCATATTGACCTGCGCCACGACCTCTGTTCATGTAGTACAAGATATAAAGATGATTACCCACCAGCTCCGCAACGGTGTAGTTATTGTCGCCGTCGCTAGCATTGATAGGCAAACCCTCGCCGGAATAAGGGAAGACACTTTTTCGATAATCGAGCTCATGCCCCCATATTGTTTCCGGAAATTCCAAGTTTCTCTCTTGATGCATCGGCGACGAGAAGAACACAATCGTGAACCTCTCTTGGCCATAAGAGCCCACCAAGCGCGGCTCGCCGTGCGGATCTCTAACCTGAACGTTATTCTTAACGACAGGAAGCAAGATACTTTGGATTAGCTCCTTGTATCTGCTCCTTTCGCCCTCGCCGTTCCAGTGATCCATGGCTACGTCATACCTGATCTTGTCGATCAGACCCATCAGACCCACTATTTCCTCCTTCCTGCCCAGATAAAAAACTCCGGGGGTTTCGGTTTCCATGTCGAGGAACTCTTCCTCGATTCTCAGTTCGCGAAAGACTTTGTCTCTGTACTCTTGGGAAAAAGCAATGCCGGAAATTTTCTTGGGTTTTGCAACCTCAAGAACAACCGATGGGATCCCAGCTCGTCGGAGAAGTTCTTCCTTGTCGGTGAACCCCTCCAACAGAAACCATTTTTCTGGAGCTGCCATAAGTGCTTGCCTCCCTCCTCTTGTCTATCGTTTTTTTTGTTTAATTAGACCCTAAATAATTTGTATTGTCCTGCTTTCAAAGATCTTGATTCCGTTTCCATTCCTAACACAATAAATGCTTGTTTGTCAAATAAAAAAAGCCTGCGGGAGGCAGGCCTTATGGGGCAAAAACGATGGGTATGCTTTTGCCGGAAAGGAGGTCGGCAGAAATAAGGCTGGATAGCGCGAGGATGTCTTCGTTGCGCATCCTTATGCATCCCCTGCTTACTCGCTTGCCGATGGAGGTAGGATCGTTGGTGCCATGCACGCGAACGGCATGGTTAATATCGCCGCTCTCAAAAACAATAATCAGCTTGGCTTGGCCCATGGCATTTAGCTTGGAGCCGGGCTCTATTCTCTGTGGCAGCTCCACACCCTTCTTGCGGAAGTAATACCTTCTGGTACTTTCGGTTGGGTACCAAACCGGATCCTTAATTACTCTTACCACTCTACCTGTGGCAGGCAGTTTGGGAGTAACTCTTGGCAATGCTACGGGGTAGCTCGCCACCGGCTTGTCTCCATCAAAAAGGCACAAAGAAATATCGGAGAAATCTATAACAATCCTATGTGAGGAAACTACTTCCGGCTCGGCTGCGCTCAAATTGGCAGGCGCCAATAACAGCAGAGACAGCAAAAAGGCAGACCTCATCTCGCCCTCCTTGGTAAGTGCGTTCTAGTTTATATTATACTATTATTCCGCCACCAAGCATATTTTGCTTGTCGTATACCACAATAGACTGCCCGGCGGTTACCGCTCGTTGAGGTTTGGTAAAAACAACCTTATAAGTTTTGCCGCCCTTAATTCTACAAGATTGTAACGGCTGGCGGTAACGAATCCGCGCCTGGTATATCTTTTTGGTATCCGGCGCGCTCCCCGCCAACCAGTTTACGCTCCGCAACTCAACCTCTTTTTTGTAATATTTCTCCTCTCGCGATTTATCGGCAACAATAATAATATTTTTTTTGATATCTTTGGCCACAATATAATACGGCACACCGCTTTCACCACGCCGAAGCTCCGTGGAGCGAAGGCTGGCGCTGCTAAACCCGTGCCGCTGCCCGATGGTATAAAATTGCACGCCTTCGTGCTCGCCTATCACCTCTCCGGCGATGGTTATAATCTTGCCCTTTTTGGGCTTGATATACTTTTTTAAAAATTCGTTGATGTTAAACTCGCCAATAAAGCACACCCCCATGCTCTCTTTTTTGTCGGCCGTAATTAGGCCGCTTGCTCTGGCGATTTTTTTAACCTCCGGCTTGAGCATGCCACCCAAGGGAAACAAGCAATGCCTCAACTGCTGTTGAGTTAATGCCCACAAAAAATAGCTCTGGTCTTTGTTTAGGTCATAAGCCTGAAAAAGCGAGAAATGTTCTTTTCGTAATCCTTTATCGCTTTTTTTGATTTTGACATAGTGCCCGGTGGCAATAAAATCAGCGCCCATGCCTAATGCTTTTTTTAAAAACACGCCAAACTTAATATACTTGTTGCACATCACATCCGGGTTAGGTGTGCGGCCGGCCTTAAACTCGCTGACCATATAATCCACCACCTCCTTTTTGTATTCTTTTTCCGCATCGATAGTGATAAATGGAATTTTTAACCTGGCGCAAACACGCATGGCGTCTCGCCTATCTTCTCTCCAAGAACAATAAAATCCGGCGGGATACCATCCTTTTATAAAACAACCAACAACCTCATGCCCCTGTTTTTGCAAAAGCAAAGCCGCTACGGAGCTATCTACTCCGCCGCTCATGCCGACAAAAACCTTGAGTCTTTTATTTAAGATACTTCGCTTTGTTTTTTTTGTGTTCATCAAACGTTTTAGCAAAATAGGTTTTACCGTCTTTGCCGGTTAAATAAAAGTAGTAAGGCGAGGCTTGCGGATTAAGCGCCGCTCTAATGGTATCTAGCCCCGGATTACAAATGGGCATAGCGGGTAGCCCTACTGCCCTATAAGTTTCCGGCGCGGCGTCTACCTGCAGGAGCATGCCCTTGTCTAATCTCTTCCACAAAATACCGGAGACTATTGCCCTGTCTTGAGGATCCGCCACTTCCTTTTCTATAACGGAAGCCATTATCAAAATATCGGAAGGACTTTTACCGCTAGACTTTATTTTTTCGGAAACTGTCTCGATTTTTTCGTCAAAATTGCTTCTCATTTTCTGAGTTAGCTCTTGAGCGGTAATATCAACAAACAAAAAATAAGTATCGGGGAAAAGACGCCCCTCTTGGCCTCCGGCTACCTCAAAAAAAGATTGCTCGTTAAACTTGGGGAAATCTCTCATCTTGGCGGCAATATCTTTAGCCGTGTCTCCCTCTCTCACAAAAACTTTTCTTTGCTCTATGCCAAAATCTCCCCTGGCCAAACGCACCACTACGCCAAATACCGAAGTCGGCCTATTAAATAAATAATCGCCCGCCTTAACCGCCCTCTCGGCGCTGGCTATTTTTTCCAGCGACACAAAAACGGTTTGTGATCTTACAACCCCCTCTCTTTTTAGCTCTTGGCCAATCTGTAACAAAGAGGCTCCCTTTTCTATCCGCACGTATTGAGGGAAAACCGAACCCCGGGGGGTAGAAAATCCAAAATAAAAAAAGAAGAGAAGCGCGACGAGAAGCGCCGGCAAAACGAACGCCACTTTTTTAAAGTAATCCATGGAATATTAAAATTAAACCGGCAGGGCTGCGGGTGGTTCGCCCTTTTTGGCCTCCAATCTGCCAAAGGAGGGAGTTTGGGCAACACCACCAGGAAAATGATAAATAGTTGCAAGAGCTTCCGTATTTAAAGAAAAAGCTGGCCTAAATATTGGGTAATAAAATCCGCCTCGCGCCTTGTAAGCCCCGGCCATACCCACCTTTTTTTCTTTTAACCGATATTCTTTAAACGGTGGGTAATCCACCGAGGTGCCATTAGACGGTTTAAACCCATTGTAGATACCGGTGCTAAAGGGAGTGGTAAATGAGTTTATAAAATGAGTAATTCTGGTCGGGTCAAATTTATCTTTTTTGGAGACATACATCATTCTGATTACCACATCAAAAGCAAGCTTGGAAATATTTTTTTCCACCACCTCCAGCAAATTTTTATCGGCCGGCGACATTACTCTAAACGCCGATTTCTCCTCGCCCTTATATTTATCCATTACCGTTTTCATAAAAGTTTCTCCGGCTGTTTTAAAATCTTTAGCGTCTTTGGCTTTTATTAAAATTTGGAACCACCCCTGCTCTCCCTCCCTCAAAGAACCCAAAAACTCTATCAGCGCCGTAATAGGATCTGTTTTAAACTCCTCTTTAACCTGCATTTTGTCTAGTCCGTAATCAACATAAGTTCTGATAGGCAAAACACTATCGCCCGTTAGAGTCGGCTCTGCTCCCCACATACTCCAATCGTCCCAAAACTCCGGCAAATCTACCACTTTGGCGTAATCGTCTACCTCGGTTATCTCCGCATCCGGAAACTGGGCGTACATCTGAGACTCCACAATATTTTTGAACCCTTTTTGAGTGTAAAGAAAAAAATGAATCTCTCCATTTACGCTAACCAGCTCCAAACTATGCCATGCCCGGCGCCAGCCCTTCCAATACTTCTCCAGGGCATTACCATCTTTGCCGATTCTCAAGGCGCTCAAAAAAACCTCCATTGCCTGCGGGGTTTTGGTAATTTCTCTCGGTAATTTAATTTCCAGTAGCACCCACTCCAAATTTTCCACAAACATCCAGCGTCTGTAAAAAATCCAGAGCTCCCAAAAAGTTAAGAGCAAAACTATCGGCAACCACAAGAGCATCGTGTTGCCGATAAAAACAAAAGCCGTTTGAAGCGCGTTAATTAAAAAGGCTGTAATATAAGCCGCCATATATTATCTGGCAAGAGCGTACTTGTCTTCGGAGTTCTTCTTAAAATATTTTCTATTTTGAAGATTTACCAAAATTGTATTTTCTTTTACGTACCTCTCCTTGAGCACTCTTTTTACGATTTCGTCTTTAACGAGTGGCCCCGAGGTTTGCAAAATGTTTTTTATGACATCTCTTACCGTACCAGTATTATACCCCCATTCCTTGAGCGCATAAAGCCCCCTGCCCACCAACACGAACCGGTCGTCTTTTATAAGACCATTATGCACCGTGGCCGGATGAGATTTTCTGCCGAAGGCCTCTTTAATTTTTACGGCGATTTCGTCAAAACGCATCGGAGACCCCTGTTTTTTTAAAAGCAAATATGCGTAATCGGTCATTCCTCTCGGCTTGATATTGGGAGAAAACGCGTGCCCCCACTCGCCCAGAGCATTTTTATCTATTGTTTTAGAAATATTTAACCACAACCTCAAAACCTCTCCGTCGTTAAGCTCTTCGCCAAGAATACGCTCGGCAAAGCCCTTAAGATGATTTAAAATCTCCGGCTCCGGGTATAAATCCTCGCTGCCGATTGTTTTGTGTAACTGCCTTAAGGCATTATGCACTTTTTCCGCCCGGTCTTGGTCTACTGTCCACATGTGATGAAATTCGTCATCCTCCTTTAAGCGAGTAAAATCGTCTCCCAAAACCAATAAAAAATAAATATGGTTTCTTGTGTGTTCGTCGTCTGAGAGATGGCTAAGCAAATCAGCCTCTTTGACCATCCCGCCCTTCTCCTCAATGATGCATTTTAGTTCGTTAAAAATCTCGTTAAGTGTTTGGAAAGATTTGCTTTCCTTGGCCTCTTTTAAGCCAAAGCTCTCAATTTGCCTCACTCTCTCTCTGGTAATGCCATAGTTTTTGCCTATCGCCTCCAGGGTTTTTTTATCGGAAAATTCGCCAATACCAAAACGCTGGGAGATGACATCTCTTGGCCTATCGCCCATTTCGGCGATTATCTTCTTTACTACTTGTTTGGGTTTAAAACGAAGCATATTGATTTAATACCATACTAATATAAAGCCCCCGATATGTCAACCCCTTGGAGCTAGATAACGATATTGATTAGTTTGTTGGGAACAAAAATAATCTTTTTGATAGTTGCCCCGCTTAACCACTTGGAGACGTTGTCATCTCTCATGGCCAACTTCTCTGCCTCCTGCTGAGAAGCGCCGACTGGCATTTTAATTGCCGCCCTAAACTTGCCGTTTATCTGCACCACTAAATTAACCTCGTCCTCAATAAGTTTATTGGGATTAAATTTTGGCCACGCCGCCAGATGTACGGATTGTCTATTGCCCAAATTAGCCCAAACCTCTTCGGCAAAGTGCGGAGCAAACGGGGCTAGGAGCGTTATAAATAGCTGGTAGCTACTAGCTGGTAGTTGACTCTCTTTTTCCATTTCGTTAGACAAAATCATAAGCGCGCTAATGGCCGTGTTAAACCGCATCTCCTCAATGTCTTCGCTTACCTTTTTTATAGTTTTGTGGAGTAAAATCTCAAAAGAAGACGTGCTTCCTCCTCCCAGTTTTGCTTGCATCTTCCACACCCGATACAAAAATCTGCTGGTCCCCTCAATGCCTTTGGAATCCCACGGTATGGCTTGGTCAAATGGCCCCATAAACATTTGGTATAAGCGGTAGGCATCGGCGCCGTAGGCCGCCACCATATCATCGGGGTTGATAACATTTCCACGCGACTTGCTCATCTTCTCTCCATCGGGGCCTAGAATCAGACCATGAGAGGTTCTTTTTTTATACGGCTCGCTAAAGGGCACGGCCTTAATGTCGTATAAAAATTTATTCCAAAACCTGGAGTAAAGCAAATGCAAGGTGGTGTGCTCCATGCCGCCGTTATACCAATCCACGGGTGTCCAGTATTTTAATTTCCTTTTATCGGCTAAGGCTTTGTTGTTTTTGGGATCAATATAGCGCAAAAAATACCAGCTTGAGCCCGCCCAGTTTGGCATGGTATCTGTTTCTCTTTTGGCCGGACCTTTGCACTTGGGGCATTTGGTATTAACCCATTTAGTAATAGCGGCTAGCGGCGACTCTCCGGTGTCTGTTGGCTCGTATTTTTTTACGTTGGGCAATTCCACTGGCAAAGATTTCTCCGGTACCGGCACCATGCCGCACTTTGGGCAGTTAACCATTGGTATCGGCTCGCCCCAATAATGTTGGCGAGAGAAGACCCAATCGCGGAGCTTAAATTGAACTTGTTTTTTACCAAGCTTATTTTTCTCCAGCCACTTTGCCATTTTTGCGCGGGCTTCTAAAGATTTGAGCCCAGTAAACTCGCCGGAGTCAACAAGGCATCCGTCTTCGGTATATATGTCTCTGTTTTCAATATATGATCTTGCTAAGAAAATATCGTCCGGTATTGTAACAGAACTAGGCAACATTTCTCTCTTAACCCAAACAATGTCGTGCATTTTTTTCTCTTCATCTTTGACCGGTTCTCGCTTTTGTGATTTTAGCTTACAAAAAACCCCCGTTGTTTTTACGTAACGATTTAGATTTTTATGGGCGGCAAAAAACTCCGCATGGAATTCTATTGGGTAAACTTTTATGATATCCACGCTTACATAACCGGTTTCCTCTTTGATCTCCCTAAGAGCGGCCGCCTCTGGTGTTTCTCCTTCTTCTATACCGCCAATTATTAAATTTTTGGGCTTTTCGCTTCCCCACTCTTCGCCCTTAAGGTTTAGGGTCAAAACTTCTCCGTTATCATTCTCCAGCAGGACATGAACCACGCTCCTAACTGTGTTTTTAACACCATCTCTCGGTGGATTACTCTCGTCGAGTTTATAAGGAGCAATGGATTGTACGATTGGTAAATTATATTTTTTTGCGAACTCAAAATCACGTTCGTCGTGCGCTGGCACCGCCATAACCGCGCCCGTGCCGTAGTGGCCTAAAACATAATCGGCGGCAAATACCGGCACCTCCTCGTTGTTAAACGGATTTATTGCCCTGATGCCTTTTAGCTCCACGCCCGTCTTTTCTTTTTGGAGCTCGGTTCTTTGCAGGTCGGATTTTCTGGCCGCATCGCTAATATATTTTTCTACCTCCTTGTAGTTTGTGATTTTATTTTTTAGCTCGGCCACAAGCTTATGCTCCGGCGCAACCACAACATAGGTACAACCAAAAATAGTATCTACTCGTGTGGTAAAAACCTGCAGAGCAGAATCAGGAAGTCGCCTTCTGGAACCCTTTCCCTCCGTGACTGGGGTGGAAGAAGGTGAGCTTCCTGGCTCTGCGACAACCAAAAAATCAACCAGGGTTCCTTCTGATTTCCCTATCCAATTCCTCTGCTGGATTTTAATTTTTTCCAAGTAATCAACCGTGTCTAAATCTTTGTCTAACCTGTCGGCATATTTGGTTATGGCTAGCATCCATTGCTCCTTTTCTCTTTTCTCCGTTCCACTGCCGCAACGTTCGCATTTGCCCTCTAGCACCTCTTCGTTAGCTAAACCAACTTTGCACGAGAGACACCAGTTAATAGGCATTTTGCGCTTATAGGCCAAACCCTTTTTGTATAGCTGTAAAAAGATCCACTGTGTCCATTTGTAGTACTTTGGATCAGTGGTGTTGATCTCCCTTTCCCAATCAAAAGAAAAGCCAATGGATTTTAACTGTCTCCTAAAATTATCGGTATTTTTTTTGGTAACCACGCTGGGGTGAACTCCTTTTTTAATGGCGTAGTTTTCTGTAGGCAAACCAAAAGCATCCCAACCTATCGGGTACAGCACATTGTAGCCCTGCATCCTGCGTTTGCGGGCAATGATATCCATGGCCGTGTTGCTCTTGGTGTGACCAACGTGCAAACCGTCTCCGGATGGATACGGAAATTCTATAAGGCAGTAGTATTTGGGTTTTTTATCTCCGTCTTTTGCTTTATATAATTTTTTCTTGTCCCACTCTCCTTGCCACTTTTTTTCTATTTTTTTGAAGTTATACTCCTTCATTTTTCGTTTCCTCTTTTGCTTCGTCCTTTTTGTCTCCGAACTTTTTAACTCCCAGCCATATTAACGCCGCCAGAGCTACTCCGGAAACTGCAAATCTAAAAAACTCCTGCATAGAAGACCAATACCTAATAGTGCCGATAAGCAAAGAGAGTACGCCCCCCAAAGATAAGCCCAGCGAAACCGCGCCGGATCTCTCAAAAAAGAACCCGCCGATTACCGAGGCGATGCCCAATACGATTAAAACGATAAAAACATTTCTGTTGTAGATATTAATTTTATCAGTATAGGCTGCTTGGCATTTGTTTTGCTCTACCGATACATCACAATGGTAGCCCTGATCTATTGGGCAGCTAGTAACCCCGTTGGTTATTGTGCACGGCGCCACAGCAATCGGTTTAGTGGGAGCGGCTTGGTCGACACCTTTATAATCATAGCTAACAGTGTTGGGCACCCAAAATCCCCCTACCGACTCGCAAGAATTTTTAGAGAGATAGTTGGCATTAATTTTGCTGCAAAAATCCTCCCATTTTGGTTGTTTATAAAAAGCGCTAATGCCCATATTAAAGAAAATATTGAGCACGACCATAATACTAAATGCTAGAATGACCTTTTTAAAATTGATGTTTTTCATCTGGTTTTTATTAACCGATAATGATTAAATATAGCACATTTTACCAAAGAAAAAAGCGCCGGCGGGAGTGAACCCGAACCGGCGCCGAAACGCCAAACGCTACTTCTTTACCTCAACAAACTTGAGCCATTCTTCCTCTTTGCCCCAGCCGACAATCTTCTTGCCGCACATCGGGCAAAAGTTAAACAAAACGCCTTCTTTCCCCCTGTAAAATATGTAAGGGTCGGAGGTGGAAGAAATGGTTACCGGACAAAAGAAGGTGCCGTCGCCCTTGTGTACGTAGTGTTGCTCCTTGAGAGCAATTTTTTCCAACCAATCGGGGAGATGCTGAGACTTAACAAAATCGTAGTGGGCAGCATTGCCTTTTTGAGCGGCGGCTGTTAATCCGACGACACCCATTTGGGTTACCCCTTTCGTTTGTTGATTAGAATGTTGTGTCCTACCTAAAATTAGGCTAACAAAAAGAGTCTCCGATATCAAATAATTTTTGTATATAAAAAAAGAAAAAAGCGCCGGCGGGAGTGAACCCGAACCGGCGCCTTGTGCGCAAAATGCGCCTATCGATTGTACTGCTAACCCTTCGGCGGCCGAAATGCCACCAAGCGGAAGACGATGTGGTGAACCCGGCCAAGAACCTCTCGAATCAGCCAGAGGCCGAAACCCCTGGTCCACGGCTGAACCGACCCCCCATCCCACACCCACAACTGTTTGCTGGGGGAAACAATGGGATTTGCGCCCAGCCTCCAGATGATCATCACGGCTCGCACAATCATGGCCGGATGAGCCACTTCGAGCGGACAACTTAGGCCGCGCTTGCGCATCTCCTCCACCGAGGCTTTCTTAACCTCGTAAGTAGAGAAGTAGCCACTCTTGGGAGGCCAGAGAACAACTATACGATGCTCGTTGTCTCTGTACCACTCCTCGGACAAATTAAACATCGAAAAGGCCACCTCCCACTGCAGAATGAGCACGTGGCTGGTGTCGAGGACGTACAAGAACAACTGAAGCGCAACTTCGTCGTTGAAGGCTCCGGAAAGAAATCCTCCCCGTCGCAGGCGATCGAAGGCTCGCTTGTTGTCTCCATCAGACATCGAGCGAATCCGGAGGATTTTTGTTCCCAGTTCATCGTCATCAATCTGATTGCGACCGAAGGCCCGAACCAAGATACAGTCTGCATCTTCCGGCTCCCCAATCTCCGGGCACCATGCCCAGAACGGGAAGAAGTAGAAGAACCACACCTTCAAGAGCGTCCAAATGGACATGAGGCACCCCCTTCCTAGGGATTAGTTGTGTTGTTAGATTTCCGTCTATTATTGTATCGTAAAATACCGATTTGTCAACTAGATTTTAAACTCTATGACATCGCCGTCTTTTACCACATATTCCTTCCCCTCTGTTTTAAGCAAACCTTTTTCTCTGGCGGCGGAGTAGGAGCCGGAGTTTAACAAATCTTGCCAATTTATAACTTCCGCCCTAATAAACTTATCTTTAAAATCTGTATGTATGGCAGTGCCCGCCTCCGGCGCCGTTACACCCACTTTTACCGTCCATGCCCTTGTCTCGTCTTCCCCAGTTGTTAAAAAAGTCATTAGGCCCAAAAGTTTGTATGCCTCAGTAATTAATTTATCTAAGTTGCTTGTTAGGCCAAGCTCTTTTTTATCTTCTTCGCTCATGGTGTCTAGATCTTCCTCGGTTTTGATATCCAGCGAAACAAAATTTAGCGGATGGGAATCGTGCTTTTTGGAATCCTTTCCCTCCGCACCTGGGATGGAAAAAGGCATGTTCCCATCCGCGGTGTTAAACACATACAAAATCGGCTTAAAAGTTAAGAGCTGTAAATCTTTTACCAAAAGCATCTCTTCTTTGTTTAGGCCACAATCTTTTGCCGGAGTACCCTTCTCCAGCGCTGATTTTATTTTTTCTACAATTTCTTGTTTTTTAATCGCCTCCTTGTCTAAAGACCTTACCTCCCTACCCAGGCTTTGGATCCTTTTATTTACGGTTTCTAAATCCGCCAAAATTAGCTCTGTCTCTATAACACCGATATCGTTCTCCGGGTCTATCTCTTTGTGCACGTGGATGATTTTATCATTCTTAAAAACGCGCACCACCTCGGCAATGGCATCTACCTCTCTAATGTTGGCCAAAAATTTATTGCCAAGCCCCTCACCCTGCGCGGCGCCTTTTACCAAGCCGGCGATATCAACAAACTCAATGGCGGCCGGCACTGTCTTGCCCGACTTGCTAAACTCCGAGAGTTTTGCAAGTCTAGGGTCCGGCACCTGCACCACGCCCACGTTTGGGTCAATAGTACAAAATGGGTAATTGGCAATATCCACCTGCTTTTTTGTAAGCACTTTAAACAATGTGGACTTCCCCACGCTCGGCAAACCGACGATTCCTATAGATAGTGACATGCGTTTAATGTAGCAGATTTTGGGAAAAAGAAAACGGCCGATCGCGTGTAGCGCGACCGGCCGACAATATTACCTACCTGGCAATCTGAGCAAGCATGCGGCGGGAGGCCGCTCTCGCCTGCTTCCAGGTGATGCCCGGATTGGTGTCTTTGACCCTCTGCGAGAGCGAGGTCAAAAGCAAGTTAAAGGCGGCGCCTGTGCCAAGACTCTTGGCCACATCTTGCACAAAGCCCATCGCCAGCTCCTCAGGCATCCTTGCGAGATGCCGAGCCTGCTGGCATAACATGGCGAACTGGAGCTCCTGCACCGTACGCATCTCAAGCGAGAGGTACGGCGTCTGCTCCAGCATCGGGCGCATGCCGATATCGAGCTTCATCTTTTGCTTGGCACCGGAAGCGGTTGCCTGCTCTCCCTCTTCGTCGGGAGACTCAAGCACTCCGAGCTGGCCGTAGGCCAGGTCAACAGCGTGAGCCGCCTCAACGATCATCGCCTGGGGCATGGAGAGCGGAATCGTCCACATCACTCGCGGAGCCGGCTGGCCGAGGCCGCGCCGATACGGAGGAGTGCGAACTTGCGAGATGTTGGCGAGAACGGTTTTGCCGTCCACCGCCACCACCTGCTGCTTTTCCGGAGCCGCAAAAAACGGACCGGCGCTCCAAAACTCAATCGCTTCGGCGAGCTTCTCCCAATTAACCGGAGAAGTTTCCACCATAATCGAACGCTTGTTAATGGCAATCGATTTGATGGTAAAGTCGTTGGGCAATGAGTCGGAATTAAGCACCCAGGCTCCCTTGTGGCGGGTAAAAAAATCGCCAACGGGAGCCACTCGCGCGGAAACCGGGCACTCCTTCTCTGTGCCCTTGCCCTCTGCGGGGAAACCAGAATCGCGGAAGGCCAACAACAAAGTAGAAATGAGAGCAAAGATGTGACTCTCCGGACGATTATCCAAGTGAGTAAGGCTAAGCCCCTGCTCTTGTCTCAAGATCATCGTTCCTCCTCTCTGTTTTACTCTGGCGAGTCGGTCCCTGGTGGGCTCTGTGGCCCGCCGATGTTGTGCGTCAGTGGGAGCACCAATAGTGCCGCGCACCACAACCAGTAGTAAGCGAACTCTATCATCCAAACAAACATGGCCCAAGAGCGTACGAGGCCGATACTCTTTTCCGGTTCAAACCATCTCCAAATGCCTACCGTAGAAAACAAGCAAGCTAGTAACCCAATGTAAAAAATTTTGCCTGATACGATTTTGACTTCGGTGTACTTCGGATTTCTTATCTTTAGTATTCCCTTGCGGAGGATGAGGCACTCAAGAGCGCCGACAAGCATGGCGACAAGCGTTGCCGCGCCGTAAACTTTGATAGGTAAAATAAAAGGAGCGAGGAAGGGAGGGATGATAAACGCCAAGGTGACGACCAAGGGAATCTTTTTCTCTTGAGACTCTTCGGCGCTCATATTGCCTCCGGTGGTTGTCTAATTACTAACTACCACACAAAATAAAGTTTGTCCAAAAAGAAAACGGGCGGTGTGGAACCGCCCGACTCATGCAAATTACTCCGGCGAAACCTTCGCCGCAAGAGACTTGTGGATCAAAACAACCTGGATACCAACGCTCAAAAACTTCTGCAGAATACTTACAACCTCCGACACACGCGCCTGATCCGTGTCGTAAATACGGATAAACGGATCCGGCCGCGAGGAAAGTCTCCAGCATTCCGAATTGATTTTGTCGATCACGATATCGTTGTAAAAATACACCTTCCGAAGATCGTCCTCAATCGCCCTCTGCAGCAAAAAGAAAAGCTCGCTGCGGTATCGAGAGTCAAACTTACCCACCCTCGGCTTGGGCACATTCTCGATGTGGACCCTGTTGGGATCCAACAAATCAAAACCGTGCAGTTCGATAGCCAGCATCGCTCCCCCTTTTGCGGTTGTTTGCTTTCTAACTAATAACTACCACAATAATGGCAAATGTCAAAAGTTATAAAGTTAAAAGTTAATATTGTATAATAAAACAATGAATGTCGGTTGCCATGTTTCTATAGCCGGCGGAGTGCAAAACGCCCCTCAAAACGCCCACGACGCGGGCTGTGAGGTGATGCAAATTTTTACCCGACCACCAGCCGGTGGCCGGGCAAGCCCGCTCACAAGCGCCGCCGTTGCAGAGTTTAAGCTGAAGGCCGAAAGCTATGGGCTGAGGGCTGTCTACGTCCACGCCCCCTATTTTATAAACTTCGCCTCCTCCAGCAACCGCATCCGCTACGGCTCTATCAGCTCTATTAAGCAAGAGCTGGAGCGCGCCAGTTTGCTAGGCGCCAAATATGTAATGACTCACCTCGGTTCCTTTAAAGATTTAGGAGAAGAAGAATCCATTAAAAAAACCATTGAGGGCCTCCAAAAAGTTTTTGAGGGCTACACCGGCTCGGCCAAATTGCTAATAGAAAATAGCGCCGGCAGTGGTAGTGTTATTGGCTCGAGCTTTAAACAAATTGGGCAAATATTGAGCGGAGCGAAATCCGCCTTGGGCGGATTAAAAGACAATCTGGCCGGCATTTGCCTAGACACTCAGCACAGCTTTGCCTCCGGTTATAATTGGAGGGATGATTTTACCGGCGCGCTCAAGGAACTAGAAAAACATATCGGCCTGGCAAATATAAAGCTCATCCACGCCAACGACAGCATGAGCGAGTGCGGCTCGCACGTAGACAGGCACGAGCATATCGGAGCCGGCAAAATTGGCATGGACGGATTTAAAAATCTCGTCGCCTTCGCCAAGAAAAACAAAATAGATATGATCTGCGAAACAAAATCACCCGGCGTGACGGAAGATATTAAAACGCTAAAGAGCCTGCGAGATTAAGCACATCTTTTTTGCTAAAATTTCCTCGATGCTGCGCCTCTACTCTTGAGGCAATGGGGTGCGCTTTGGCATAGGAAAATTTTTTATCTCTCATTAGCAATCGCTCCACAAGCTCGTGCAAAATTACCACGGGCATTTCTTTTGGCTTTAGCAACATATCTACCCAGATTTCGTTTTTGGGTATCCATTTGTAAACATAACCGTGCCCGGCCTCTACAAAATCTGTTTTATATAAAGCTCGCGCCACCTCCCCTCGTATCAGAAAAATTTTTAACACACCGGCGCCCTCCTTTACCTCCGCATACTTGCCGGCATATATGTGCGGAACCGCCTCTTTTACCCTCGCCATGTTTAGTTTTTTGAGCAGTTCTTTTTTGCGTTTTTTCTTTTCCGCCAGTATAACCTTGTCGTAAGCCCCGCCGGCAGAGAGACCTGCCTCTATATATTTTATGTACAAAACAACGCTGTCTAAAATAAAATGCCGCTCGTAATGAGCAACAGATTTGGCTAACCATATTTCGTTTTCAGGTATAAAAGAGAAGTCTATGGTCGGCAAACCGCGGTGATGCAAATTTACCCCGTAGTCGCTAAACTCCCAACCCTCTTTGCAACTGCCCCTCACCAACGCGTCATCTACCAAATAAATTTTGTAGCTCCCCGCTTGGCCCAGTAATTTTTTCTTTATTTTTTTACTAGCGGTATCATCCATTTAAATTTTATAAATTACATCTTTTCTCTCCACCACAATTTGCCACCCGCGTTTTTTGGCCTCTTTGTATAAAATCTCGTTCGGGTTAAAACAAATTGGCTTGCTTACTATCTTAAACATTGGGATATCGCCCTCCGTGTCGCCCACCCCAATAGAGCCATTAAGAGTAAAGCCCTCTTTCTCTGCCGCCCTCCTAATAGTTTTTGCTTTGTCGCTAATAACATCTAAGTGCATTATTTGGCCGGTAAAATTGCCCTCGGGGCTTACCTCATACATGCGGCCGTAAACTTTATCAAAACCCATTTTCTTGCCAAACTCCTCCACGATTACCTTGGGAGAGTTGGAGATGGCCAACAGGTAATAATTTTTCTTTTTTAATTCTGCCACCAAATCGCGAGTATATTTATATACATGATTTTGTTGCCGCGTTACAACCTGTTTGGAGATTTTAACAAAAGTTTTATAATCAACATTTTTTAGGTTAGCAACAAAAGCCCGCACTACGCCCATTATATAATCTTCGTAACTCCCCTCTCTGTTGCGCCATTTTTTATATGCCGCTTCGTACGATTTCCGCACCGAGGCCTCTAAAACACCGGCGTCCACAAGAGCCTCGGCAACCTCAATAAGCAAGCTGGATCTAAAAATAGTTCCGTCTATATCAAAGATTGCCACTTTCCTTTTTTTCTCTGTTGCCATACGTAATAAATTATACATTCTAGCGCTCCTAACACAACACTAGGCAGGCACTGAGAAACGATAGAAACAAAAGCCGCCGGCAAGGAGTGGCTCCTTACGGCGGCGAAACAAAACAAGCGCTTGGCTTGCTAATGCTTGGGGGCTCTCGAGATAAGAGTAATGCTATGCTCGTCTATGTTTTTGCCAAGACCGGCGTCTTCGGTAAAAACCACAACGCCCAGACCGGCAAAACTCTCCTTAAATCGCTTGGCAACGGTGTACATCCCTAGAGTAATAAAGATGATGTAGTTCTTATGGAACTCATGGAAGGTTGTTTTGAGCAACTCTCCCGCAACCTGGAACCTCGGTGCAATAACTACCGTCGGAACAATCGGCGCGTAGAGCTCTCTGGAGAGCTTGTGCGCCTCCTCCTCAATAATCTCGGGCAGGCATCTGCACCAAATCTCATTGAGTGGTAAAAAACTCTTTTCGCCGGAGGTGTGCATCTCTTTCTGGTTCACAATAATAACGCGCACGGCAATTGACGGAGTTATCATCTTTTCCATATCCTCCCTGCCCCCTTATGTTTGATAGTCCTGTCTGGTTGAAGACTACCACAAAAAACAAAAGGCGCCTATGGCTAGGCGCCGACACAAAAAATCGCAAACTTCTCTATCTAAATTACTTCGGGTCCTGGTCCGCAACGTTCATTGGCTGGCCGGGATTCCACCGAAGATGGATAAACTCCGGCAAACCGCACTCCTTGGCGATCTGCTCAATAATCTCCTCCGTCAGCGGCTCGCGGAGAGTGCCTCGGAGAGTAAGCTCCTCTCGCACAAAAGTGGCACGCGAGGTGTGATACTCATCAATAGAGTGGATAAGGCTGCACTCAAGTTGGCCAAGCCGGCGGCGAATAGCGGCGATGTCGTTGATAGTGCCAACAAGAGACTCTCGCCACTCCTTATGCAGAGCGAGCTTGTCTTTGGGCATGTTCTCCCTCCTTGCGCCTTAGTGTTGCCTAGTGTTACTATTGCGATTTTAACTATTTAAAAGAGCTGGCTGTGGACCCTAGCGGATTCGAACCGCTGACCTCCTCGTTGCAAACGAGGCGCTCTACCAGCTAAGCTAAGGGCCCAATAAAAGCTAAAAAGATATTAGCACAGAAAACTATCTTTTCAACGCGAGTTTAATGAGATGATCCAAAAACTCGGAGTAAGAGACCCCCACCGCATCTAACGCCTTAGGCATTAGGGAGTCTTTCGTAAACCCGGGCAGAGTGTTTGTCTCTAGCACATAGATTTTACCCTTGGGAGTAATAATAAAGTCGGTGCGCGAGTAATGGCGAGCGCCGATGGCGTTGTGAGATTTTATGGCCAACTCTTCCAGTTGCCTTTTTAGAGGTATCGGAAAATTTGCCGGCACCATTTCTTTCGCCTCTCCGCTATACTTGGCCTCAATATCAAAAAAACTTGAGCTAGACGGAGGGATAATTTCTATCACCGGCAAAGCGTAGTATCTTTTGTTTCTAAAATTATCTATCACCCCCACCGTTGCCTCTTTCCCTTTGATATACTCCTCTATCAAAATTTTAGAGTCATACCTGGAGGCATCGCTTATCGCCCGAGCCAGGTCGTGCAAATTATCTACAACGGAAACACCAACCGATGAGCCGGAGCTGTTGGGCTTTACAACTAATTGTGGCCCCATTTTTTTGTAAACTCTTAAGGCGGCCTCGGCGGGGTCCTCGCTTGAGTCTACTGTTATCGCCCTTGGCGTAAATAACCCGGCGCTCTCAAAAGCTTTTTTGGATATAAACTTGTTCATCCCCACCAGAGAGGCGGTCTGGCCAGAGCCAGTGTAGGGCACGCCAAAGGTATCTAAAACTTGCTGCAATGATCCATCTTCGCCATATTGGCCGTGGACAGCGTTAAAAACCACATCTACGCTCCTGGCCACTTTTTCCGGATAAGCAAATTGATTATTTAAATACCAATCTCCGTTTTTGGCTATAAAAATATCGTAAGGCTCGTAATGGTCTGGTAAATTTTTCAACACATTTTCGGCGGTGTTAAGAGAGACCTCATGCTCATGAGAAGGCCCGCCTCTTATGATTCCTACTTTCTTTTTAGACATGGTTTTTAAAATAAATATTATTAAGCCAACTTATAATCTCGCCGGAGAGGCCGGGCTCATCGCCTAATATTTCTGTACCATGCCCGCCTTCCTGAAAAATTTTTACTATCTTGCCGTCGCTCTCTATTATTTCCGAAAGTTTTTTAACCGTTTCCGTGGAATATTCGTCGTTACTGCCACCGGCCACCATAAACACAAACTGGTCCCCTCTTATTTTTTTAGCTGCGTGTTCTGTTTCTACTCCTCTATAATTTAAACCCGGAGAAAGTAAAACGCTTGCTTTAATTTTGGGATTCTCCGACTGAAAGAGGAGTGAGAGATTCGCCCCGATAGAAGCGCCAACCAAAGAAATCTTTTCTACTGGTACGCCCTTATCTATAAAAAACTCTACTGAGCTAAAAACGTCGCTGATAGTTGCTATATGCTGCGCGTCTGTAAAACTTTTAGAGCCAGCGGGGCCGCCCTGCGACTCTCCGTGCCCGCGCAAATCTACAGCCAAACACTGAAAGCCGTTTTTAACCAGTTCTAGAGCAAAACTTTTCCAGCTTTCTTTGGTTTCCGGCATCATGTGTAAAAGCACAACGGCTGGCGCATCTTTTTTCTCCACCGGATAATAATTACCCGCTATCTCCCAACCATCTTCCGTTGTAAATCTAACTTTTTGCACATCTAAATTATAACTTAAATGCCCCACAATGAGAAAGGGGGGCGTTCGCCGCAGCGAACGCCCCCCTGTTTTGCATCTACTTGATCACCTCCCATACGACGAAGTTGTCGAAGAACGACTTCGCCCGGTTTACCCAGACCCCTACCCGACCGACGCTACCGCCAGTGGGAGTGTACGACTTGATGAGCTTGTCGTTGACGTAGACCGCGATCCTCCCCGACGGGAGAATTTGGATCTTCAGCCGATACCAGACGCCCGCCCTGATGGGCATGAGTTTGGAGGCCTTGGCTTTGCCGTTGACCCCCATAACCACCTTGCCCTTCTCGAGTCGAACGTACTTGTACGACCGGCCGGCCTGAGCGAAGACCACGCTCGCATTGGGAGCGTTTGCCCCCGCCGAGCCCAGCTTAACCCAGCATTCGATGGTGCCCGTAGAGAAGCTCCAGACCTCCGGAGCCGTTACGAGATCCATCGCGTTGTACTTCTTGTTGGACTGCATGGCCCCGTTTGCGACCGAGAAAGCCCCGCCCTGCCAATTGGTAAGGCCGGCGGAGAAATCATCGCTAAACAGGGGCAAGGATGGCGGCGGAGGCGGGGGTGGCGGGGGTGGTGGAGGCGGAGGCGGTGGTGGCGGTGGCGGTGGCGGCACTTCGGGAGAAGAAATCGTAACAAACGTTGCTCCGAATATTCTCCATGGGTTTCCGGGATTGACTCCGTAGAACGGAATCGTTACGAACGGAAACCAGTGGATATCGCCGTCCCATGTGTTGAGAACAGCGTACATCGGTACGCCGTTAACAACGGCACGACCAATCGCCGTGGCGAAGTGGTCGGGCACTCCGTCGGCAGTGCCAGGGGTTGAACCCAGCACGTCGACGAATACAATCACCGGACGCCCGGCATCAATCTCGGCACTGTAGGCCTCCCATGTAAGTGGGCCACCTTCGCCGAGCTCCCACAGGTTTACCGCGGTGACGGTATACTGGGGAGTAACGGTGTGGATGTAAGCCTTGATCCCGTCACGGATCCAGGAAAAATAAGTGGAACCGTAGTAAAGGCTGTTGTAGCTTCGGGAAGTGAGGAGAAAGTCGGCGACGCAATTGTCCGCGTGCCGCTGACTCGGCGGGAGCAACGAAGAATTGTCCAGAAGGATGTGGTCAGTGTCCGGACCATCCATAGGAAGACAGTAATCGTTGTAGCTTCCCGTGCTGGAGATAAACTGCAGCACGGCCGGAGTCTCTTGAGAAGAGTCCCCGGGTACGAGGGAAGAGAAACCAATCCCATCGTAGTAACGAAGGAGCATACTTACGGCCGTTGGGCCGCAGCCGTCTCGCCAATGAGATGCCGGCACACCCGGAATCAAAATCGGTCCGACGTCGGTCAGGGCCCCGACTGAAACGCTGGGGGTTCTCGGCAAAAGAACCGGACCCCTGATCAACTCCCTCGGTGGGGTTGGACCGGTTGTCGACGAAAACTCCTGCGCTCCCGCAAAGGAGGCGCAAAAAAGAAATGTTGCGGCAATCGCGGCTTGTACGAGCTTCTTCATGATCCTCTTCCTTCCTCTCTGTGTTTGGCCTTTGGCCGTTTGGGTTGTTTTTGTTTTGGAAAGTGATATTTAGATTTAAAAGAGCTGGCCTTGTTCTATCTTTAGAGTACTGAATATTCTTAGTTATGTCAATAAATTCCAATTAAAACAAAACTCCCTCACCGCGAACGGGGGGAGCAAACTGGCGGCGGAAGTGGGCAGAAGGCCCACACCTCGAAGTTGTGTACGGGTTTCGGCTTAGCTACCGCGCACCCATTGGGGGGGGTTGAGCGGATTGCTGGCGCCGGATTACCGGTACAACTGTAAGGTGCCACTTGCGATGGCTTCCACCATATTTAACTATTTAACTTTGGAGCTTTTGAGATTTGGGGTCCCCCTTCTCTGGATAAGAGAAATGGTCGCTACTTTGCCTCGGTTTGACGAGGATTTTGCGGGGAGACTCCCTCTTCCTTTCTGGTTATATAAACTAAACCATCAGAGCGGTTAAGTCAACAGTTTAACGATTTTGTTACGCTCTCTGGCGCCTTTAATTATTTTTAGATTTTTCCTTTCTGTTTTTAGGCATCCCGCCAAAAGAGCCAACGCTCTTTCGTTGGCCTCTCCCTCTTTAGGCTTGGCTTTTACATAAATCTCAAACTTATCCGCCAAAATTTGCACAACTTTTTCCCTCGGAGACCCCGGGAAGGTTTTGACTCTGATTAGCATTATTTTTTATATTTAAAATAAACCTTGTTGCCGAAACGCAAATCTATGTAGTCAAGATTTTTTCTTTTATCTTTTATTTTTTCCTTTAGGGCCAGAGAAAGATTTTCGTAGGTTATTTGGGGCTCATTTTTATCGTCTATTAAAATCCTCCAGCCCTCTTTGGTAAGCAACTGAAAAAAATTATCTTCTTTTATATAAACCCTTGTTATCAATATGCCGCCTTTATTAATTAACCCTGTTAGTGTCCAGATCTTATCAAATTTTTCTGCGTCTATAATGTT
>JAHFLR010000007.1:0-4890 GCA_023244795.1 bacterium | reverse complement strand
CTGCCCGATGGCCAACGAGCCGCCCTGACTTTTTTCGTCTATAAATTTTACATATGCGTCACCGGAAAAATACGGAGCCTTCTCAAACACAAAACCGCTTTTATCCAAAAAGCCGCACTCTTTGTCGTAGCAGAGGATGGCCTCCTGCGTTCTCTCCTCGATTTTTATTAAAATCGTATCCGGCAAGCTAACGCTAAGTATCATGGATTTTATGCGAGGGTATTTTTTTAAGATGGCCGTTTCTATTTCTTTTTGGGGCAGCAAAAAAACATTATCCTTGGGTAAGATCTTAAAATACTGGCCGCCGATTATCTCCAAAACATCTTTGGAAATTTGGTTTTGCAAAAGCTTGTTGTTATTGTCCAGCTTTACTTCCTTAATTTTAAATCTTTCCATACGGGCAGCAACAACCGCTCCCGCCAACAGCAAAATCAAAACGATAACCCATATAGAGAACTTCAAAAATTTCCTCTTTCTCTTTATTTTTTTTGAAGAGCTTAAGATGTCTTTTTTTGCCATTGTATTTAAGAGATAACGTCTTTGCCCAAATATTTGCGCAAAACTTCCGGCACCACAACGGTGCCGTCTTTTTGTTGATAGTTCTCCAAGAGAGAAATGAGTATTCTGGGGGTAGCGATAGCGGTGTTATTTAACGAGTGCGCAAATCTCACCTTACCCTCAGCGTCTCGGTAACGGATGTTTAACCTGCGAGTTTGAAAATCGTGGAAGTACGAGGAGGAGTGACTCTCGCGGTATCTTTTTTCCGACGGCACCCAAACCTCAATATCATATTTTTTTACCTGGCCCAGGCCCAAATCACCGCCGCAATTTACTACCACATGGTAAGGCAATTTAAGCGCCTGCAAAATGTTTTCCGCGTTTCTGGTTATCTCCTCGTGCCACTTAACCGACTCTTGGTGATCCGCCTCGCACAAAACAATCTGCTCTAGCTTAGTAAACTCATGCAAGCGATAAATACCCTTGGTGTCTTTGCCGTGACTCCCCGCCTCTCTTCGGTAACAAGGAGAAAAAGCCACGTAAGTTTTTGGCAGCTCCTCTGCTTTTAAAATTTCGTCTTTGTGCAAGCCCATCATTGGCACCTCCGCCGTGCCCACCAAATACAAATCATCTTGGGTAGAGTAAACCTCGTCTTTACCCTGCGGCAACCAACCAGTGCCGACAAAATTATCTTCTCTTACCAGAGACGGCGCAATAAAAGGTATAAATCCGATTTTGCTCATCTCCTCCATTACAAATTGCCACAAAGCCATAGCAAGGAGCGCTCCATCGCCCCTCAAAAAATATCCTCTAAATCCAGCCACCTTGGTGCCTCTCTCCAGCTCTACTAGTTTTAAATTTTCCATGAGCTCTATGTGACCCCTTGGCTCAAAGTCGAAACTGGGCAGGTCTCCCCACTTTCTGGTTTCCATATTTTGGGCGTCGGTTTCTCCCTCCGGCACGGTTGGGTCTGGCACGTTAGGAATCTCCATCATTAACTTTTGCCACTGCGGTTCTATTTCTTTTAGCTCGCTCTCTTTTCCAACCAACTTTTCTTTAAGTTCTTTGACCTCTGCGATAGCGGAGGATCTTTCGTTGGCGTCTTGGATTTGGGAGATTTTATCGCTGGCTATGTTTTGTTTGGCGCGCATTTCCTCGACTTCTCTTAAAACAGAAAGCCGCTTATCGTCTAGGGCGATAAGGCTATCTACATCTACTTTGATGTGTTTTTTTCTGGCGCCCTCTTTAATTAAATCGGCGTTTTCTTTAATAAATTTTATATCCAACATATTATTTATGGTAGCAGAATTGGCCCAAAAAACAAACGGCGGAGGGGGCCGTGCCCCCTCCGCCCGTAAAAGTCGTTCGCCCCACTACTCGAAAAAAGGCTTTTTATCCTTTATGGTCATACGCTCAGCTATCTCGTCGATGCCTCGCAATAATCCCCGACGAGCATTCGCCGCTTCGTGCATTTGTTTGCACTTCGGGCAACGAACCAGGTTCGAAGGGAATTCGTGCTTGCAATTTTTATTCTGACAAATCCAGAGCATTGCCCTCCCCCTTCTTCACGAGTTGTTTGCTATCTAATTTATAATTACCACACCCACCGTTTTTTGCAACTTCCAATATATGGACATCGGATGTCCATAGTTATTCTAGCGAGATTGTTTTTACGTTTTTGAAATCCAGCTCTTGCAACCACTTCTCGGTATCTTTTAAATACTTTTTCTCTCCGCCTAAAAATTTAGATAAAAACCCTCTCTGGGTAACCGAGGGGAAGTTTTCTTTGCCAATATAATCAAGATAACTACTCCAGCGATAAGAATATAAAAACTTCATCGCGCCCCTTACGTTTTTACATTTTCTCTCTCGCCATTCGGAAAACTCAAAGTCTAGAGGGTTAAAATGTATATAATATGGCAAATGTATAAAATGCGCGTCTTTTTCTATTACAACGGATTTGTATTTCCCCTGGAACAGCGCGCCGCTTCTTTTATATTTTTCATTAAAATATTTTGCGTATCCCATGTTCAATTTTTTCATAAATTTTGACACTCCTCCCTCAACTCGCGGACTTAGCAGAAGATGATAATGGTTATCCATCAAACAAAAAGCGTAAAGATCAACGAGTAGCTTCCTTGGTCTTTTCTCAATATATGGACGTCCGATGTCCATAGTTTTATAACGCGGCAAGATATTTAAAACATTGTTTTGGTCGTTAAATTCAAACAGGTCATGAACAAAACGAAAACGATCTCTGTCGTCAATAAAAATTTTTCTCTTATCTACTCCCCGATTCAAAACATGAATTATAGTTTCCGCCATATGTATGTATGGACATCGGATGTCCATAGTTAAACTATATAGCAAATGTGGCCGAAAAGAAAAGCCGCCGCGGGATGCGCGACGGCACAATAATACAAAGCCAGAACGTCCGGCTAATTACCTTGGCGACGAAAGCCGCGGTAGAAGAAACCCAATATGCCGAAGAAAATACTTATAACTCCCGCTATCAGATAGAACGTAATTACAAGCGGCCAAAATAGCGTGGTCATATTGCGGTCAAAGAAAGAGCGAACGTAGTTGCACCTGAATCGAACAGCAATACCCATAACCATTAGGCCCACAAAAAGATAGGCCAAGGCGTAGACCAGCAGTGTTTTCATCTCTTTACCTCCCCGTGTGTGATGCGCCGATGTTGCAAGACTATCCTCTTTTCTTATACTACCCTAGCATATTTTGTTAAGAAACAAAGGATCTCGGGCAACAGCAGGTTCTGGGCTTGCGACCAATCCGCCAGCCATACTGCTCTTTGCGAGTCTTAGCCTCTTGCCTCATTGCCTGAAAAGCAACCCTGGCCCAGGCCGAATCTGTGCGCGCGACATCAATCATCTTGTCGGCATCATACACCTTACTAACAGAAATGCCGTGGAAAACGAAACCGCCAGGCTGGCACGACTCGATAGTGCAAAAGTCTACCCCGTAGACGGATCCACTAAGGTCGATATCCAGATGTGTCAATTCGGGATTGACGCTTGGGTCGCTGCAAGGATTACCGCAAGCGCAAAAAAGCAGAAAAATCGGCTTGTTCATGCTACCGCCCCCCCCTTGCCTCTCGGCTGTTTAATGTCAAAAATGATTGGAACCTCTAGTTGATTATTTTTAAGCATTCCCGATATAAAGTCAAGTAAGAAAAGTTATGTTAAAATAAGGTCAATGGAAATTAAAAAAATAAAATCGGAGAACTATCCCTATCTACTTAAACAAATCCCCTCTCCGCCTAAGGAGTTTTATATAAAAGGCTCCATGCCCAGCGAAGAACTAAATTATTTGGCCGTGGTGGGCACCAGAAGATTTTCTAACTACGGCAAAGATGTATGCGAAAAATTAATTGCCGGGCTCGCCGGTTATAATTTTGTAATCGTAAGCGGGCTGGCTCTTGGCATAGACGCCATTGCGCATGCCGCCGCTCTGCGCGCCGGCATACCAACAATTGCCGTGCCGGGCTCCGGCTTATCCGATAACGTTCTGCACCCGCGCTCGCATTTAAAATTATCTAAGGAGATAGTGGAGGCCGGTGGATGCCTACTTTCGGAATTCCCGCCGGATTACCCGGCCGGGCTACACACCTTTCCCCAACGCAACAGAATTATTGCCGGGTTAACTACCGCCACTTTGGTGATAGAGGCACCCGAGAAAAGCGGAGCGCTGATTACGTCAAAATTCGCTCTGGATTTTAATAGAGATGTGATGGCGGTGCCCGGTTCTATATTTAACGAAAATTCCAAAGGCACTAATGGACTAATAAAAAGGGGCGCCATACCAATAACTTGCGTCGATGATATCTTGGATGCCTTTGATATTGCGCGCGAGGGAGAGAATTTAAAACTTAACTTCTCGGACAATTTATCCGATTTAGAAAAAGAAATTATAATTGCCCTTAATGAACCGATGCCCAAAGACTCTTTAATTAGAAAGATTGGTAAACCAGCCACTTTAATAAACCCCGCCCTTACCATGATGCAAATTAACGGACTCATCCAAGAGTCCGGCGCAGAAATAAGAAAAAACATTTAACTATCAAAATTAGACAGCCATAAAAAGAAAAGGCGCCCTATTGAGCGCCTGTCTGCAGAGAGGACGCCTTGTAAATATCGCCCTCATAAAAATATACCGAGTAGGAAAAAATGGAAATCAAACCTGCCGCCAACCAGACATTGCGCCAAAAGTCCAAATCGGCGGAAAGAAGGTGGAGACCGGCCAACCCCATTACAGAAACCGCAATCAGAGACATCGAAACGGCAATTATGCCTATAACCAAAGCAATCGCGGCATTGCGCCCGTTTTCTTCCATCAGCTTTTTAAACGAGTTGGTAAAAAAATCCTTCGCCT
>JAHFLR010000032.1 GCA_023244795.1 bacterium | reverse complement strand
AGCAGTGCGTGGCGATATTGTGGGGGCCATCTTGGCCGACGCCATTTTAAAAAAGAAGGATGCTCTAGTTTATGACTCTTGCACTTCTTGGGGAGTAAGGAAATACTTTGCCAACAAAGGAATAAAAACCATCCCCAGCCGTGTGGGTCACTTTAACATCAAGCAGGCAATGGACAAACAAAAAGCAAAGTTTGGATTAGAAATTAGCGGCCACTATTATTTTACCAAATACGGACAAGAGGAATCACCATTTTACGCGATAAGAATCCTGGCGCAACAACTAGACAACAACCCGGGCAAAAAAATATCGGAATTATTTGTTCCGTTTGGTAAGTGGTATCACTCCGGCGTATTGAGTTTTAAATCCCCCAATAGTACCGCAATTTTAACCAAATTAAAAAATAAATATAAAACCGGCGCTCAAAATTACGAAGATGGCATTACGGTGGAGTTCCCCAACCGCTGGTGGTTTAACCTCCGACCCTCTCACACCGAGCCCGTCGCGCGCTTGGTGGTAGAGGCAAACTCCCCAGAACTACTCAAGGAAAAAATTAAGGAGGTAAAAGAGTTAATTAATCCCAAATAATTTTTTTGCGTTTTGAGTTGTCGCTTCTGCGATTTTTTCTAATGTCTCTCCGCGAAGTTCGGCGATTTTTTTGGCTACTTCCACCACGTAGCTCGGTTCGTTGCGTTTGCCTCTATGTGGTACCGGCGCCACGTACGGCGCGTCGGTTTCTGTTAAGATTTTTTCGAGGGGGATTGATTTGATTTCTTCTGCATGGCCATACTTGGGGAAAGTAATAACACCAGAAAGGAGAAAGCCCATAGCTAAATACTTATATTTTTTCTCCCAGGCGCCCTCTCCTCCAAAAAAATGCATCGCTCCGGGGGTAGATCTTAGTCGAGAAGTGTTGTTTTTTAAAATCTCAAAAAGGTCCTCGTGCGCCTGATTACAATGGATCATTAGCGGCTTATCTACCTCTTGCGCCAACTCCAAATGCCTAATAAAAAGTTTTTTTTGCCTTTCTTTTTCTTCGCTCGATATTAAATGGCTAGACTCCGGCACTTCTTTATAATCAAGGCCGCACTCCCCTATTGCCACCACCTTCGGATGCCTCGCCAGCTCTTTTATTTTTTCCGGAAAATCATCTCCTAAATAATCGGTTGGATGCAAACCAACGGTAGCATAAACACCCTCTTCATATTTCTCCGCAATTATAAGCGCTTTTGAGAGCTTTCTAAATTAGCGCCAATATTGATAATCCAAATGTCGTTGTCCAAACAACGCTTAATAGTTTCGTCCCGATCCATGTCAAAATCTGGGAAGTTAACATGTGTATGAATATCAAAAAATTTAGGTTGCATTAGTCTTTGCGCATAAACAATGGCTGCTCCGGCATTTTGTTGGCCGCTATGTGCTCTAAAATTGTCTCCGCCGTTACAGGCATAATTGGCCTAAGCATTAGCGCCACTTGGTTTAACCCGCCCACCAGGTATCTTAAAATTTCTTTGGCTTTATCCATGTTGTCTTTGGCCACCCTAAATGGCTGCTCATTTTGGATGTGGGCGTCCAAATCGGCAATCACCGACCAAATAACGTTGGCGGCTCTGTCGAACTGAAAACTTTCCAAGCGCTCACGATATTCTCCCCAACACTCCCACTCTTCTTGAGAGAAACCGACTGGCTCACTGCCAAAATAATCAGAGCTCATTTTTAAAATTCGACTAACCAAATTACCCAGCCCGTTTGCCAAGCTGGCATTATAAGCAAACTTAAAACTCTCTTCCGAAAAGTCGCTGTCCTCAAACGGAGTAACCTGGCGGATTAAATAATACCTGACCGCGTCTGTCCCATATCTGGAAATAATATCAAACGGGTCTACCACGTTACCCAGCGTTTTGCTCATCTTTACTCCCTGATTTGTTAAAAATCCATGGATAATAATTTGCCTGGAGGGGGGCAGCTGCGCCGACATTAGCATCGCTTGCCAAATAGCGCTTTGTTGGCGGAGGTTATCCTTCCCCGCCACCTGTACAACCGGCCACCATTTATTAAATTTCTCCATGTCGTTGGGCCAGCCGACGGCAGAAATATAGTTTACCAGCGCATCAAACCAAACGTACATAACATGATCTTGTTCGCCAGGCACCGGTATGCCCCAAGGCATCTTTTTGGCCAGTCTGGAAATACTAAAATCGTCCAGGCCGCGCTGCACGAACTTTTTTATCTCGTTCATCCGAGACTCCGGTAACACCAAATCCGGGTGTTGCTCGTAGAGGTCTAAGAGTGGCTTTTGGTATTTGGAAAATCTGAAAAAAAAGTTCTCTTCCTCAATGGTGTGGATTTCTTTGTTGGGATGAAGCGGGCACCGACCGTTAACCAGTTCGGATTCTGTTTTCTCCATCTCGCAACCCATGCAGTATTTAATTTTATATTCTTTTTTGTAAATATCGCCAGTGGCCAGGCATCTATTCCAAAATTCTTGAGCAGCCATTTTATGATGCTCATCGGTAGTACGGATAAAATTATCGTACTGAATATTAAGCATCTTAAGCAACTCCGCAAACCTGGCCGATTTTTCGTCAGCGTAAGATTTAGTATCTTTCCCCCTTTCCTTGGCTGCGGTGTATATATTTAAACCATGCTCGTCGGTGCCGGTATTATAAAACACATCAAACCCCCCGAGCCGCAGATATCTGGCCACCACGTCGGCCTGCACAAACTCTAAAGCATGCCCGATGTGCGGGTCGGAATTTACGTAAGGAATAGTGGTGGTAATATAAAAACTTTTCATAATCTAGGATTCTACAATGTCTACGGCTTCTGTGACCGGCCGTTTCTTTTTATCGTAATCGTTAGATATTTCCACTAAAATAGTGACAATCGGCATAGAAAGAAGTATGCCCATAAATCCGGCCAATTTCCCCCCAATGATCAGAGCCAGGATGGTAAGAATTGGGGGAACACCGACCACCTTTCTGATTACTAGCGGGTAGATTAGATGATTCTCAAATTGATGAATTACAACATATAAAGCGGCAACCGCGAGCGCCATTGTGGGACTCTGTAGCAATGCGATGGCAACCGCCGGTATCCCCGAGATGATTGGCCCAAAAACGGGAATGAGCTCAAAAACAGCTGCCAACAAAGCAAGTATCAATGCATATTTAAGACCAATAATAGTAAGACTCAAATAAACCAACACGCCCAAAATCAAACTTAAAAGTAGCTGCCCCTTCATCCAGGCGCCTAATTTTTTCCTTGTTCTTAACCAAAGGTCTATAACGTAATCTTCGTAATGAACGGGTAAAATAATTCTAAGGAAACTTTCAATACCGTTTTCCTGTACGGACAAATAAAAAGAAAGAACAAAAACCATAAAAAACGCCAACGCTCCACCAAACAGAGAGGTGGTGGCGCTAAAAAACCCTCCCGCAATAGTTTCTATGTAGTCTTTAGCTCCCCTAACAAACTCCAATAGCAAAACAGAGACGGACTCCGGCAATGTTGGCAGGGCCTCGACAATCTGTTTTTCTATCGGCCTGTTTAAATAGCTGCTTGGCAAATAGTCGGAGAGGTCAGAGAGCTGAGAAAAAAGAGTCGGGACCACCAAGTAAAATACCAACCCCAGCACGGAAAAAATAATAAGATAAACAAAAATTACCGCCAATACTCTGGAAACTTTTCTCTTCTGAAACCATGCAGCCGCCGGCTCTACTCCAGAGGCAATCACCACCGAAAACAAAATCAGCGCGGCGATGTCTCTGATCTTATAAACGAAAAAAATGAGCAGTAAAACTAAAATCGTTCTAACGATAGTTCCAGTGCTTATTTTTATCGATAAATTTTTATTTTCCATATTATATTTGTGAAATCATTTTTTTAAATAGCACCTGATTTTCCGAGGTGTTTTTATTTTTTCCGATTACCGCCACGCTAAACTTCTCTGGCTTAAAAATATCTCTGGCTACTTTTAGAATATCACCCCGGGTCACTTTTTCAATCTTCTTTAAGATCTCCTCTGGATGCATCGCCTTTTTAAAATGCAATTCTTGCTCTCCATAAAAACCGGCTATTTGGTCGGAAGTCTCAAGGTTTAGGGCCATCTGCCCTCTTATAAAACTTTTAGCATCTTTGAGCTCTTGAGCAGTTACGCCGTTTCTCTTTATGTCTGAAGCGATACCGCAAATTATCCTCACCGCCTCTTCTAAGTGCTCGTGAGCCACCCCGGCCCTCATTACCAGCGATCCCACGTCGGTTTCCAAACTTGCGAACCCTCCCACATAATAAGCCAACCCCCTTTTTTGCCTGATTTCGGAATACATGCGAGAAGAAGAATTTCCGCCTAAAATCGTCGCCAAAACATTTAGAGCGTACCTTCTTTTGTCGAACATATTATACCCATGTACACCTATCGCCAAATGACTTTGGTCTATCTCTTTTTCTATCAATTTAATATTGGCGGTCTTTTGTAAAACTTTGGTCTTGGGCGCTTTGGGGGTAGAGCCCTTTTGAGTCTTGCCGAAATATTTTTTTACTTTTTCAATAGTGTTTTTGGTTTTTATATCACCCGTTACAATTACCACCATATCTTTGGCGCAATAATTGCGATCTCTATAATTTAAAATATCTTGGCGACTTATTTTTTCTATGTTTGCTCTCTTGCCTAAAATAGTTCTGCCAGCCGGCTGGTCGCCGTACATTAGTTCGGAAAGCTCATCAAAAACTTTTCTGTGCGGCAAATCTTCGTACATACCAATCTCCTGTAAAATTACTCCCCTCTCTTTTTCTATCTCATCTCCAACAAACAGCGGGTTTAAAACCAGATCGGAAATGATGTCTAGGCAGTTGTCTATATCCTTAGCCGATGATTTAATCCAAAATCCCGTTTTCTCTTCGCCGGTAAAGGCATTGTGGTCGGCTCCGATTTTGTTTATCTCGTCATCAATATCTCCCGGGTTTGGCCTGCGTTTGGTTCCCTTAAAAAATAAGTGTTCTAAAAAATGAGAAACACCGTTAATTTCTTTGGCTTCGTTTTTTGAACCAACCCCCACCAAGGCCAAAACGGTTATCGCCTCGGAGTTAGGCATGGGCACCGCCAAGACTCTCAAACCATTACTTAAAATTTTCTTTTCTACCTTAAACATAAAAAAATATTACCATAAAAGCCTTATAAAATCTATTTATAAAAAGAACCCGGCGCGCGCGGTTAAACCGCGCGCGCCGGCAATGCTACCGAAGAACAAGCCTCCCTCCAATGCAAAACGCCTTGTCTCCGCCGCGATTATTGACGCCATCGCCACCGGCCCAATGCAGCCGGCCGCACTTGTCACAGGGGAAAGCCGGAGTAAAACTCCTGCAACCGGTCATAACGTCAAAAGAATTGGCCGAAGAAACGTCCACTTCTCCTTCGCATTTCTCTTCCACACACTTCATGATTCGTCCTCCCTGGGGTGTTGTGAGAAAGCCAATGCAAACTCTATCTAACTTTTTATCGCATTTTTGAGATATTCTGTCAACTCATCGATTTTTACTCTGTCTTGCTTCATGGTGTCTCTGTCGCGAACGGTCACCGCGTTATCTTCCAAAGTGTCGAAGTCTATAGTAACACAATACGGCGTACCGATTTCATCTTGTCTTCTGTAACGCTTACCGACGTTTCCGTTGTCGTCGAACTCGCACATGAAGTGCTGTCTTAGATTAGTATAAATTTCTTTGGCTTTACCCACTAACTCCGGCTTATTTTTTAAAAGCGGAAAAACGGCCACCTTAATAGGCGCCAAATCTTTATGCAGCTTAAGAACGGTTCTTATTTCTTTTTCTCCTTTGCTATTGGTTAACTCTTCTTCAATATAAGCATTATCTATAAACATCAAAAATAATCTGGCCAAACCAACAGAGGTCTCCATAATATGTGGGATAAACCTCTCTTTGGTCGCGTCATCATAATAGCTGAGATCTTGGCCAGAAAATTTTGAGTGCTGAGACAAATCCCAATCTCCTCTAGCATGTATCCCCTCCACCTCTTTAAATCCTCCCAGGGCGTCGAAGTTATACTCTATGTCGTACGCCTCCGATGCATAATGAGCGAGCTTTTCGTGTTTGTACCACTTAATTTTGTCGCCCGGAATACCCAAACCCAAATACCATTGCCATCTCTCTTTCTTCCACTCTTCATATTTGGCCTTCATCTCTTGGGGGCGCAAAAAATATTGCATCTCCATTTGCTCGAACTCGCGAGTTCTAAAAATAAACTGCTTAGTGACAATTTCGTTTCTAAAGGCCTTGCCCACCTGAGCAATGCAGAAAGGTAGTTTGGGGTGCAATGAGTCCATGGTGTTTTTGTATTCCAAATATATTCCGCCGCAGGTTTCCGGTCTTAAGTAAACAACGTTATCCTCGCTAAGGGCCTCCGTGGGCGAGCCGAGGTTTGATTTTACCATTAGCGAAAACCTCTTGGCTTCCGTGATATCTGACGATCCACAGTTGGTGCACTTCAACTTTTTAGCCTCTCTGAGCTTGTCTAGCTCTTGGTTAATTGTCTCTATGGGCATTTTGTCGGCACTTACTCCAAAATTCTCCAGGATATGGTCCGCCCGCATTCGGTTTTTGCACACCCGGCAATCTATTTGCGGGTCATCAAAGCTGCCCACATGGCCAGAGGCAACCCAGGTTGTGGGGTGCATAAAAACTCCGCTGTCTAAACCAACAACGTCTTCTCGCAGTTGTACCATGCTCTTCCACCAAGAATCTCTTATGTTATTTTTTAACAAAATACCGTAGTGACCATAATCATAAACTCCGGCAAATCCTCCGTATATTTCCGATGAGGGAAAAACAAAGCCTTTACTCTTGGCAAAGCCCACTATTTTTTCTAATTTATTTTCTTCTTTTTTTATGCTCATTAATTTTTATTTAATCACTTCCCCCTCTCCATATTTAAATCTTGAGTCATCGTCCAAATTCGTATTAAGCGCCGGCTTACTATAGCTTATCTGACCATCGGTAAACGAATCGGTGCCCGATATCTGGCTTGCAAGCAAAATATCGGGAGAGGTACCCGCTTGGTTAGGGGCCGGCATCAAACCAATCTGAAAGGCTACCTCCTCTGCCGGAGATAAAATACCGGCGCCCGCTCTTACTGAACCCTTATCCCAAGTGATTAACCCCGTGCTAGCGTCAAAGGAAACCGAAGCTCCAACTGGCGCAACATTGCCCATCCAACGCATATAGGGAGGCAAAATCGCGCTCACTTTGGTGTTTGTAATCTCGTTGGAGTAATTCACCAGTGACCAAATAACAGTATAAGCTGTCTCCTGTCCGATTTTGGGTGGCATCGGACCGGAATCGGTAAACGGACCGGAGTAATGTAGCCCCCTCACCGCAAACTGCAAATCGGAGTTTACCACCAGGCTCTTGGAGACATCTGCTCTTACTTCGGCGTTTTCCGCGCCGACTTCGGTTTTTCTGCCGACCATCGATGCGTCTATCCCTACTATAAAATTCTTATCACCCGCCGCGCTAACTGGCAAGGGCTTTTTTATTACAAAACCAAACTTAACAGACCCGCTCCCCCCCGGGGGGATTACCGCAAGACCCGGTTCCGATGATTGGCTCCAGACAAGCGCGCCCTCAGAAGTTTTATAAAAACCATTCTCGGCGGAAACAGAAGCCTGATCCACCGCATTGCCAGTTATTTTTACTTTTACATTTGATCCCCTAACTTCAACGGGAAGACTGTTTTCCCAAACTAGCTCGCCGTATATCCTTTCTCCGCTTGAAACCGGATTTTTTTCCAGGTCTTTATTGTTAACAAGTACTGTTACATTAAATG
>JAHFLR010000005.1 GCA_023244795.1 bacterium | reverse complement strand
CTATGGTGATTGCGATGCACAACGCCACGATAACAACTCCCAGGACAAACCTTTCCTCCCTGTCCGTCCCTCTGCTCATGGTTACCGTGGCGGCTCAAGTGGATGCGGGTCCACTTTGTCACCCCGCAAGTACCGCCTTGCCAACTCGTTGTAGCCGGGCTCGTCCTGGTTGATGACCCGCATGATTCGCCAGGCGAACGTGTTCAGGGAAGCGACGGCATGGTCATTGCCCACTCCATTGTAGGTAACATGCCCGTTGCTATACCCTCCGTTTGCCCACTCGACATGGAGAAGATCGCCGCTGTAGGCCACCATGATAGCGCCGGGCTTGGCCTTGCCAATCTCGTCGCCCATTTTGTGGGCTACCTCGCTGTTCATGGCCTTCTCGTTGGCCGTCATTCTCGAAGATCCCCGAGAAATGAGGGATGGGACGAGAAGCGACATACAAACAACAATAGCCAAACCCAGGGAAGACATTTTATCACCTTGATATTTCTGCGACATGACAACCCCTCCTTGTTGACCGCACGTTGCGCGACGATTGGTTGCACCATATAACCTAGTTGTGAACTTCTACTGTTGTGATACCATATGATTATCTAAATGTCAAACCTTAAAGACCGAGCGAAAAATGCTCCCAAGGGGCCGGGGGTGTATATATTTAAAGACAAAAACGGCAAACCCTTGTACGTCGGCAGAGCTACGTCTTTAAAAAACAGGGTAGCCAATTATTTTCATACAAAAGATTTAAGGCTGGTGGAGATGGTCTCTCTGGCTAAGAAATTGGATTTTAAAAAAACCGACTCGCTGCTTGAAGCTATAATCCTGGAGGCCAACTTAATCAAAAAATATTGGCCCAAATATAACATAAGGGAAAAAGACAACCGCTCGTTTGTTTATATCGCTTTTACAAAGGAAGATTTTCCCAAGCCTCTAATTATCCGCGGCAGTGATTTAAAAAATACCAAATTACGACTTAAAGATTTAAAATTCGGCCCATACCAAAGCTATACCGTTTTACGCCAGGCATTAAAAATCATCCGCAGAATCTTTCCGTATGGTCTCTGCAAGCCCAATAACGGCAAGGCTTGCTTTGATTACCAAATAGGCATGTGCCCGGGAGCGTGCATTGGAGCTATAAATAAAAAAGATTACAGCCGGAATATTAAAAACATGCAACTGCTGCTTGCCGGCAAAAACAAAACATTGCTCAAAAAACTGCAAAAAGAGAACCCGGAAAAAGCTAAAGCGCTCAAGCACATCCAAGACGTGGCGCTACTAAAAGACGACAGCGCCCCTCAATCTAACAATGGCCAGCGGATAGAGGGCTACGACATCTCTCACTTTAGCGGCAAAGAAACAGTTGGCGCCATGGTGGTGTTTAAAGACGGCGAGCCAAACAATAAAGATTACCGAACATTTAACATAAAGGAGGCTCCGGCCAACGACGACCTGCGCGCGCTGGAGGAGATGGTAACCAGGAGGCTGCGACACACCGAATGGCCGTACCCGGACATAATGATGATAGATGGCGGCCGCCCGCAGATAGTTTTTATAAGCCGGGTGCTCCGAAAAAATAAAATTAACATACCCATCGTCGGTATCTCAAAATTCGCAGGCGACGAACTCGTTTTTCCCCTTGGAGTAAACAAAGAGAAGAGGGAAGAGATAACCGCGCTCAAAAAGACGCTTATAAGGGTGCGGGAGGAGGCTCACCGTTTTGCCAACCGGGGGAGAAAACGGTTCGCTAAATCTTTTCTGTCGTAACTTTTTCTATAACGACCGGGGTGACCGGCCTGTCACCAGCGTCTGTTTTAACGAAGCCGATTTTATCTACCACATCCTGCCCTTTAACCACCTTACCAAAGATGGTGTAATTGTTTGGGAGAGGGTAGTCGGCAAGCATTATAAAAAACTGGCTACCATTGGTGTTTGGCCCGGAGTTAGCCATCGCCACTACACCCTTTTTATATCCGGCTTTGTACGAATCGGTTGCAGGGTTTAATTCGTCCTCAAACTGGTACCCCGGGCCGCCTGTCCCGCACCTACCTTTATCTTGAGTAGCTCCACAAAAAGGGTCCCCGCCTTGCATCATAAACCCCTTTATAACACGGTGGAAAA
>JAHFLR010000004.1 GCA_023244795.1 bacterium | reverse complement strand
GGGATTTAGCCGGTTATTAGTTTAATTAATTTAAAACAACTTATGAGAAACGCTATCATTTTGATAATCGTAACAATTTTATTAGTCGCCGGCTCCCTGTTTGTAAAAAACAGAATGAGCTCTACAAACCAACCGGCAGGGCAACAAGAAATTTTGCCGACAAATACAACCACCGGCTATATTGAGCCAAGAGGAACCGCCACAACAACCGGCTCTCAAGCAGTAGCCCCAACAACCACAACGGCTCCCAAGCCAGCCATGACCAAAGAGGGGTCTTATATAATTTATTATGAGAACTCGGGATTTAAACCGTCAACGCTCACTATTAAAGTTGGCAAGGGAGTAAGATTTATTAATAATTCCACCAGAACGATGTTGGTTTACTCCACCAATCAGAAAGAAGCAGTTTACGCCTCGCTCAACGAAAGCAAATCCGTAGGCAAGGGCGGTATCTACAACTATGTCTTTACCACTCCGGGAACATACGGATACTACAACTTTAATAACCCTCGAGACATCGGAGTTATCATCGTAAAGTAGAACAATCTATGAACATAACAAAAAACGCATTAATAAACGCCTTGGCGGCAATAGTATATATCGCCGTGGTGGCAACAGTGATAAATTACGTCCCTAAGTTTTTAGGAGACAAAAACGGTCTCCTCGGTAGCATTGCCTTCCTTTTGATTTTCGTCGTCTCTGCGGCAGTGATGGGGCTAACTATATTCGGCCGACCGATTTTGTGGTACCTGGATGGCTTTAAAAAAGAAGCGGTCAGGTTGGCCTTTTATACCATCGGCTTTCTCGCTTGCGCGCTGATAATTGTTTTTGCAATCCTGGCCGCAATGAGATAATCAAAAGTATGTTTCTAAAACCGCCCGCTTGGGCGGTTTTTTGATTCGCTTTACAAAGCCATCTTTCTCATATATAGTCAAACCACAACTTAAAACGTCCGAGCCCCCCATACAGGCAAACGCAGGGGGTTTTGGGTTATTTTATAAAAGTTAAAGGATATTGTTTTTGAAATGTTTAAACTACAATCAAAATTTAAGCCGGCCGGCGATCAGCCAGAAGCGATTAAAAAACTGGTCAGTGGCGCCAAAAAAGGCAACCAATACCAAACGCTTTTGGGCGTTACCGGTAGTGGCAAAACATTTACTATGGCTAATGTCATAAGTCAGTTAAACATGCCCGTGTTGGTTATTGCCCCCAACAAAACTTTGGCCGGCCAACTTTACAAAGAATACAAAAACTTCTTCCCACACAACTCGGTTAACTATTTCGTTTCTTATTACGATTATTACCAACCGGAGGCCTACCTCGCGCACACTGATACTTACATAGAGAAGGAGGCAATGATTAACGAGGAGATAGACAAGCTCCGCCACAAAGCCACCACCGCCTTGCTGACCCGCAAAGATGTAATTGTGGTGGCTTCTGTCTCGTGTATCTACAACCTCGGCTTACCGGAAAATTATTTTAAATCTTCCTTGGCGCTGGAGCTGGAAAAACCAATGGTCAGGAGCGACCTTATTAAGCAACTGGTGCGGATGCATTTTAAACGGACGCCCGGAACGATTAAAAGAGGGGAGTTTAGGGTTCGTGGCGATATGTTTGAGATAATGCCCGCCAGCGAAAAAGAGGTTGTTTATTTAATAGACTTGCGCGGCCAAAAGGTAAACAGCATAAAACTTATAGACGGCCTCACCCGCAATATTTTGGAGGATCTCAAAGACATTATAATATTTCCACCCAAACACTTTATTAGCTCCGGACCACAAACAGACGAGGCGGTTAAAAACATCAAAGAGGAGCTAAAAGACCGCCTAAAATATTTTAATAAAAATAAATTATATCTGGAGGCAGAGCGTCTGGAGAGACGCACCAAATACGATGTAGAAATGCTCAAAACTCTCGGCTACTGCCACGGGGTAGAGAACTACTCACGCCAATTAACGGGCAAACTGGCCGGCCAGCCGCCAGACACGCTTTTGGCATATTTTCCCCACGAAAAAAAGGGCAAATATGCCAAAAGCGTATTTTCCCCACGATAAAAAGGGCAATCCTCAATTTTTGACCATTATAGACGAGTCTCACGTCGCCGTGCCGCAAATTGGCGGTATGTACGCCGGCGATCAATCCCGCAAAAAGAACTT
>JAHFLR010000031.1:6228-8157 GCA_023244795.1 bacterium | reverse complement strand
AAAATCAGTCGGAGCATTGCATCAAGGCGCAAGATATTTTAAGAGATGCGGGTGGGAGTGATTTTTTAATAGAGACCATTGTATCTCATGGTTATGGGCACGAGATAATACCTCAATTAACATCTAAACAGCGCTCCACAAAAATTCAGTTTTGTTTGGCGGCGGCAGAGACCTTAACGGGTATAATTGTGGCAGCCGCTCTGGTGAGGCCGGAGAAAAAACTTTCTATCGTTTCCCCTCATTCCTTAAAAAATAGATTCAAAGAGAAAAAGTTTGCGGCCAAGTGCAACCGAGATATTATTTTAGACTGCGAGAAGGCGGGGATTCCATTAGACGAATTTTTACAAATCGGTTTGTCGGCAATACTAAGCATCTCCGGTGAGCTGGGGTTATAAATAAATTATAATAGTAAACAAGAGCACCAGATAAAAATATGACCAACAAAAAAGTTTTAGTTTTTCCCGGCGCGTTCCAATATGTAAAAAATTACGGCGAGTATGATGGCGTAGATATTTGGTTGGGGGAGAAGATGATAAGCGGAGGGCAAACTCCCGATTACATTATCGGACACAGCGCCGGTGGAGTTTTTGCGTTAGTTAATCATTACCACTCCAAAACTAAATTCATTTTAATCAATCCGTTTGTGCCCCAAAGAGGGGTCGCGTTTATGTTTTGGAGTTTGGCTAGGTTTTTGGTTGGGGAGGGCATCCCCCCTAAAAAGATTGTAAATCTAAAATACTGGCCGCATTCTTTAAGGTTGCTCGCTGGGCTTGTGGGGGTTGATGTGATGGGCGCGATAAAAAACCTGCCCCGAGAGAACGTGCTAATAGTAAGGGGGAGTCGTGATGATTTTTTTTGCGATCTCCATTCGGCAGAGTTTATAAAAGAAAACGGTGTTGATCTTATTGAGGTTGATGCCGGCCATGACTGGAATCAGAACATTGCCGAAAGGGTTAGTTCTATAATTAACGGGTAACAATCTGCCTTGGGGTTTTGCGTTTTTGCGCGATGTGCTATTCTATATATAGGTTTTGCGGCCAGTGAGGGTTGGTAAAAAGCGCTCACATAAGACATTTTTGGAGCCATAGCTTTGCCAACCCTCTCTGTCCGGAAGATTTTTAATAATAAATTTAAAATATGCGTTATTCCTGGGTCACTTTAGTTATACTTGTTTTGTGGGTCTCGGTGGTAACTCTCTTGGTCTCCAATCGTATTGCCGGAGGAGAGAACTTTTTTCTGCTCTCCATGATAGCCACCATAATCATTGCCTTTATTGGCTTCCGCTCGGCCTAACAAAATAACCAATCATGGATTCTAACTTTGGAATTCTCTTTTTAAAGCGATTAATTGTCTTGTGCAGAGTCGCTTTTTCTATCTCCTCAAAAAGGGGGATTGAATCCGAGAGCGGCTATGTAATTTTAGACGGCCCCAAAAGATTTAAGTTGTTTTTGGAGACCATGGGCGGCGCTTTTATAAAACTGGGTCAAATTCTGGTTTTGTACCCGGAGGTGCTGCCAACCGGTTATGCCGAAGAGCTAATGAGCATAAAAAATAAAGCCATCGAACTGCCCTTTAGAGCGGCCGACGACATGTTTTTTAAAGAAATCGGGCGCAGAATGGATGAGCTGTTTGTGGAGATAAATAAAAAGCCGATTATCAGCACGGTAACCGCTCAAATCTACAAGGGCCAAATTTATGACGGCGCTACGGTGACAGTAAAAATCCAGAGACCTTATGTAAAAGAAATATTTGAGGCCGATTACGGAGTGGTTTCTTTGGTTTTACATTTTCTGGGCTTTGTGCGGCTGGTCTCTCCCAATAAAGTGGAAGAAATTATTTCTTATTTTGTTAGCTGGACACGCAAGAGTTTAAACTTTATCGCCGAAGCTAAAAATGCGGACATTTTGTACCAGCATAACCAAAAACATT
>JAHFLR010000031.1:0-6218 GCA_023244795.1 bacterium | reverse complement strand
GCAGTATTTGGAATTTTGTACGCAAAAAGTTTTGGTTCAGGAGTTTATAGAAAATAGCATTTCTTTAGAGGATGTAGTTAAATATAAAATAGTAAAAAAAGAGTTAGACGAGGAGTTCGACCCGGTCGGTATTATAGAATGTTTTATAAACGACGAGTTGCGGGAATATTTTATAGAAGGATTTTTCCATGCCACTCCGCACCCCTCTAATATGGTTTTTACGGAGAACTACATAACTGTGCATTTGGATTTTGGAATAATAGGAGGCGCAGATAGCAAGAGAATATATCTTTTGAGGATGCTTTGCGCTTTATCTAAAAAGAATACGGAAGATTTTTGCAAACATCTTTTTGAGTTTGGAGATAAAATTTTGCAAGACGAGATGGAGTATTATCTTAAGGCCGACATCAGTAGGCGTAAACAAGAGGAAAGAGTCTTAGGAAAAATAAAAGGGTTAATTTTTGACGATTTTAAAAAAGAAGCCGCTATTATTTTGGAGGAGTGGTATCTTGAGTTGAGCAACGAAGATGCCGATGTTTTCTCTCAGTCTGCCTCGCGTATGTTTACCAAAATATTGAGAAAGCTTTCATCGTACGGAGTTTATTTGCCGCGAGAGATTTTATTATTTTTACGCGCCCTTTCTTTGCTCGACACTCTCGGCCTGATGACCTCTCGTCGGTACAACTTGGTAATGGCGCTAGATAATTTTTTTAAGTCACATTTTTTGGAGACGCTGGAGAGATACGTGATTACCGGCGAGTACGCCCAAGAGATACAATCAAAACTAATTTCTTTGACGGAGTTAGATTGGGAATTTTTTAAAGAGTCCGCCTCCTCGGAAAAAGAGAGGATTATGGCCGCTCGAGAGACGATCACGGAGCTGATTGCTTATTATGGAGAACAATACGAAGAAGTCGGGTCGATGATTAAAAGTATTAAGTAAAAAACATTATGAAATATCCCTGGGTCGCGCTATCGCTAGGTATTATCTGGATCTCCACCACTTTCCTTATTTTAAAAAAAGAAAACATAGATGCTACCTATGTTTTAATGGTTGCTTTTGTGGGGACGATTATCATTGCTCTTATTGGTCTACGCGCGCCAAAAATCAAAAAATAATTTTTAAAAAGTTATCCACAACTTTTTTCGTTTTCGCTCTTTTTTAATTGTATTGATAAAAAAATTAGCGGATAATAAATATAGAAGAGTTGTGTTAATTATTTTTGGTCGGTAATTATTCACAGCCTGTCGCGAATCAATCGCGGCAGATAACTCAAAAATAACATGGTAAAGAAAAAAGCAGCAAAGAAAGTTGCAAAGAAGAAAGCAACAAAGAAGAAGAAACAATAATCTTCTCAAAAGTCCCCGGTCTAGCCGGGGGCTTTTATTTTGGACATTTTTGTCTATAATGGGCATATCATGGGAATTTTTCAAAAAATACAAAAAATTGTTGGCGATCCGCACTCTCGTCTTTTAAGCAAGCTAGGCCCAGCTGTGGCGGAAATTAATGCCCTAGAGCAGCAATATCTCGCTCTTGGCGATGAGGCCTTAAAAGCCAAAACTGCCGAGTTTAAATCCAAAATTGAAAAGGGAGAAGCCCTCGATGATATTTTGCCGGGCGCCTTTGCCGCAGTCAGAGAGGCGGCGCGCCGAACTCTTGGCCAGCGTCACTACGATGTTCAGCTGATGGGAGGAATGATTTTGCATCAAGGAAAAATCGCTGAGATGCGCACGGGAGAAGGTAAAACTTTGGTGGCCACTTTGGCTGCCTACTTAAACGCGCTGGTGGGCAAGGGCGTGCATGTGGTAACAGTTAACGACTACCTCTCCCGCAGAGATACGGTTTGGATGGGGCAGGTGTATGACGCCCTCGGCCTTTCCGTTGGTTGTATTACTCACGACTCTTCTTATATATATGATAGAGAGCATAAGCACTCACTAGAGAGCGATAAAGAGCGAGACACTCTCGGCGCTTTTAAGGTAGTACACGAATATTTAAGACCATGCTTAAGGAGAGAGGCCTACGAAGCCGATATTACTTACGGCACCAATAACGAATTTGGTTTTGATTTTTTAAGAGACAGCTTGGCGCAAAGTGTTGAGCAGGTTTCGCAGCGTGGCTATAATTTTGCCGTTGTCGATGAGGTGGACTCTATTTTGATTGACGAAGCCAGGACCCCGCTTATCATTTCGGCGCCGGCGGAGGAGTCTAGTGACTTTTATATCACTTTTTCAAAAATCGCCGCGCAATTAAAACAGGAAGATGATTATAAAGTAGACGAAAAAGTAAAAGCCGTTTCTTTAACCGAGGAGGGTATTGAGAGAGCGGAAAAATTGCTTGGCGTAAAAGATATTTATACGGAGAAGGGTATTAAATACGTGCACCATCTGGAGTCGGCGGTTAAAGCCAAGGCGCTTTTCCACTTGGACAAAGACTATGTTGTAAAAAACGGAGAAATAATAATAGTAGATGAGTTTACCGGTAGGTTGATGCCGGGCAGAAGATGGTCTGAGGGGTTGCACCAGGCCGTTGAGGCCAAAGAGGGGGTGACCATACAAAAAGAATCCAGAACTATGGCCAGTATCACTTTCCAAAACTACTTTAGAATGTATTCCAAGCTCTCCGGCATGACAGGTACCGCTCAAACATCGGCGGAAGAGTTCCATAAAGTATATAAAATAGAGACAGTTTCCGTGCCGACCAACAAACCACTCTCCAGAAAAGACGGAGGCGATCAAATCTTCCAAACCGAAGACGGAAAGTTTAAGGCCGTGGCCCGTAAGATTAAAGAACTCCACGAAAAAGGCCAGCCAGTTTTAGTGGGCACTGTCTCCATAGATAAAAACGAAAGGCTGGCCAAGTATTTAGATAAAGAGGGCGTACCGTACAAACTTCTCAACGCTAAAAATCATGAGGAGGAGGGAGCGGTTATTGCGCAAGCCGGCCGTAAGGGCGGAGTAACTATTGCCACCAACATGGCGGGCCGCGGCGTGGACATTATTTTGGGCGGTAACCCGCCAGACAAAAAAGAGGCGGAGGAAGTTCGCTCGCTGGGCGGCTTGTTTGTAATCGGTACCGAGCGTCACGAAGCCAGAAGAATAGATAATCAATTGAGAGGTCGCGCGGGCAGGCAGGGCGACCCCGGCGAGTCGCAGTTTTATGTTTCCATGGAAGATGACTTGTTAAGAATCTTCGGCTCCGACAGAATTAGGGGGCTGATGGATAAGCTCGGCATCCCCGAGGATATGCCGATAGAGAACTCAATGATTACCCGCTCAATAGAATCCGCTCAAACAAAAATAGAAGGGATGAATTTTGACTCTCGCAAACATTTGTTGGAGTATGACGATGTAATGAGTTACCAACGCAACATTATATACGAGAGAAGAAGAAAGATTTTGTTCGGCGACAGCGAATATGTAAAAGAGTCTCTATATAAGGTATGCGAGGAGCAGGGTGTTAGCGCGAAGGATCTGGAAGCCAAAAGGGAAGAGTTGGGTGATGGCACCTTTGTTGCCGTTGAGCGGGGGCTGATGCTCCAGGCGATAGATGTTTTTTGGGTGGATCATTTAGAGGCGATGGATTATATGCGTTCTTCGGTGCGGTTGCGCGCTTACGGCCAACGCGACCCCTTGGTGGAATATAAAAATGACGGGCTAAGAATGTTTAGGCAACTGGAGGGGAACATTAACCACACCATTGCCGAAATGGCGCTTAAGGTCGGCACGCAAATGCCGCCTCAACCGAAAGAAAATGTAATTAAGTTTGGTAACGAACCGGTAAAAAAAGAAATCGGCCGTAACGACCCTTGCTCATGCGGTAGCGGAAAAAAATATAAAAAATGCTGTGGCAAGTAAATGAGGGATAACTACGATAACCCAAACCCGCCCAAGCGCAGTGAGATAAAGCCGGGCATGGCGGTGTGGATAATAGAAAAAGAGAATTACGGCACTAAGGACTACAAACAGGGATTTGTAAGGGATATTTTAACTTCCAAGGAGGACCACTCTCGTGGGGTAAAGGTGCGCTTGGCCGACGGCTCGGTGGGTCGCGTGCAGTGGTTTGTGGATAACTGATTAACGAGCGCTATTTTGTGGTAAAATAATAGGGTGAACTATCATTTTGTTCCTAGGGCTGTAGCCGTCGTCACCATACTTACCGGAGTGGCAATTATGGCGGGTTGGTTTTTTGATGTGCCAATTTTAAAAAGCCCCGGTCACTCTTTCCTCGACACCACATTTATCTCTGCTTTATGTTTTGTGATGGTGGGGATAATTTTATTTTTTTTGAGCAAAGTTGTCCACAGCAAGCCAGAAGCGGGGGATCTTATTTCTTTGGCAGCTACTCTGGTGATTCTCATTCTAATAACTTCCACGCTTATCTCCAAATTAATCGGGATTGATATCGGGGTGGAAAATTTATTTAAAAAAGAAAGACTATGCTCTATTTTTAGTGTTTGCCCGGGCCAACCGTCGGTTGCTACGATGGTAGGCTTTATTATTGTTGCGCTGTCGGACATCATTATAAAATGTGGTTGCCGCCGCGTGCGGCCGTTGTTTATATCGGGTGGCGTTGTAATATTTGCGATGGGTCTAGTGGCGGTTCTTGGTTACGTTTTTCATAATTCTTACATGATGTTCTATTTCCCTGGGTTTAGCAGCGCGGTGTCTATTTATAGCGCGGCCCTTTTTACCTTGATTGGAGCGGCGCTGATTACGTTGGGTGCCGGGCATAATAATTTGCCGGCATGAGTTACCGCCACTTCGTCAACGCGTTGTCCTTTATCGTAATTGCTAGTGGCCTGCTGGTTATGGTGGGCTGGATTTTTAATATACCCACCCTTAAAAGTGTTAGCTCCGCATGGGTGCCGATGAGATTTATTACTGCAATCTGTTTTGTAATGTCGGGCCTGATATTGTTTTATATCAATAAATTTATTTGCGGCGAAACGGAAATCGCTACCGCCGTTTTGCCGGTCGCCTCCATGATTGTTCTGATTTTTATGTTTACTTTTTTAGCTTCACAAATATTTGATATATCCACCGGGGTGGAAGAGCTAGTTGCCAAAGACATTCTTGGCTTGGATACAGGTACGACCTCCAACCAGCCATCGCTGATTGCGGTATTTAATTTTGTTGTTATTGCGTTCATGGGCCTCATAACACTGCTCAAATTAAAATATTTTAAAAACTTAACATCTACCAGCGGCGCGCTGGTTGCTGCTCTGGGCGCGCTGGGAGTGGCCGGCTATATTTTTAATATTCCATTTTTGTATTTTAATTGGGGCAAATTAAGCATGCCGATTGCTTTTAATACCTCCGTGGCTTTTATTTTGGCCGGAGTTGCTCTGATTCTTTTAAGAAAGGTGGAAATTAACTGCTCTAATACTTCCGCCCAATGAAAATCAGAACCAAGCTCTTTTTTGTTTTTGCCGCTACGGCTGTTATCCCGCTTCTTTTTATTGCGGCCTTGACCTTTTATAACGCCAAGGACTCGCTGACCAGTTCAATAACCACAGACATGGAGAACCTGGCCGAATCAAGGGCCCATAATATTGAGTTTTTTTTAAACACCCTTAACGACGATCTCCTTATCGCCCAGGGTTATTATAATGTGAGAAAAAATCTCCCCGTGATTTCGCACCTGCAAGACGATAAAAACGGCAAAGATTACATTGCCTCTAAAACACAATTAGACGAACAGTTGCAATTATTCCAAAAAATAAAAGGATTTGCTGACATCTTGCTTGTCGACTCCTCCGGTAAAATAGTTTATGTGTCTAGCTCAGACCATGCATCAGAAATGGGCCGATCTTTTAACGATTTTAGTTCGGGCGCTTTTGAAGCGGGCAAGAGCAGTATCTACTTGTCTGACCCCTACCGGCTTAGCGACATAAAAAACGTCGACGACTACCAGTTTGGCCTGTTTGCCGTTTCTCCCATCAGCGACCTTAGCAACAAATGGGCGGGAGAGATTGTTTTTGAGGTGAGCCTAGACAAGGTTTACGCGCTTGCCCAGGATCCAGCTCGGCTTGGCAAGACCGGTGAAGCGGTTATTGGAAAAAAGATTAACGACAAAGAGGTTATTATAATAAATCCATTACGCAACGACAGCGACGCGGCGCTTAAGAGAAAAGTTTTCGTTGGCGATAATATCGGTATCCCGCTACAGCAGGCGGTTGCCAACATGTCTGGCTCGGGTATTACTACGGACTATC
>JAHFLR010000030.1 GCA_023244795.1 bacterium | reverse complement strand
TCAAATCTATTGGTTCCGGCTCAATAATTATTCGGCCACTTTCAATGCGGGCAATTTGCAAAAGCAGGTTGACCAGGTCGGACATTCTGATGCTAGATTCGTATACTCTGTCAATAAAATGTCTTTGTTGTTCATTTATCTCACCGGCATCGCCGTCGAGCACCATTTCCGTAAACCATCTGATAGAAGTAAGCGGCGTGCGCAATTGGTGGGAGGCAACGGAAATAAAATTGGTTTTGGCACTATCCAGCGTTTTTTCTTCGGTGGCGTCTTTAAAAACCATTACGACAGCTTCAATGCCCTTGCCCATAATTGGAGTGAGGGTAAATACTATGGGAAATTTTTTACCAGAGACCGTTTTGACGTAAAAATTATCCCCTAAGCGAGTCGTAATGGCTTCGCCGTTTCTTAATACTGTGGCAATCGGTCGTTCCTCGGGGAGAAGCTCTCGGTCTTTTTTATAAATGGAAACTATCTTTTTTAAATCCTGACCGAAGGAGGGTTCCTGAGCTATTTCAAAAAGATTGGCGGCTATTTTATTTATCATTACAACATTATAATTTTTATCTACCACTACCAACCCCTCTCCCATCGAAGAGATGATGCCTTGCGCTCTATCTCGCTCCTGCTTGGCGGCAACCTCAAGATCGCGGGTGTCCTCAAGCACATTTAGTACGGCCTTCTTGATGTTCCCCAGCCTGGTGTTTTGCTCCGACCCCTCCAAAACTTTTTTATCCAACGCTTCTGTTCTATTTTTTACTTCCACCTCCAAGTTCACATAATAATTTTTGGTCTCTTCTGCCAAGCGCTTAAGGGCGGTGGCCAATTGGCCGATTTCGTCACTGCCAAATTTTTCTGTTCTAATATCAATGTTGCTCATGTCCCCTCCCTTTATTGTCTTGGTGAGCTTTGTTAGGGGGCCGGTAATCTTTCTTTGTATAAAAAATAAAACCATCAGCGCCGCCAGCATGACGACTAAACCAAAAACAAAACACATTCTAATGATTTGTCCGCGTATTGATGCCATTAAGTTCTCATACGGCCTTTCTGTGTTTAAGATCCACCTACAGCCGCGCAGTTCCCGATAGCCAGTTTGCATTATATGGGAGTCTAGTGATAGCTCACTCGGATCTTCCAGGGAGGGGAGAATTTTTGTCTCAGAGGCGCCACAGGTAGATATTTCTTTCCAGGCCGGGTTGCTGCTGTAGTTTTTTAAAATATTTTTTTTCTCTAGTAGCTGTTCCGCTTCCGAACTGGACTCGGCCAAAACAAAGCCGGCGTTATTTATTAAGTGCACTGTTTCGTCGGGGTTGTTTCTTATTAGTAGATCCTCAATGGTGGAGAAGTCTATTTTTCTTTCCGCGATGCCGACAACTTTGGCGTGGGTTGGATCAAAGACCGGCGCCAGAAATACTAAAAAAATACTTTTTTCTTCGCCAGTGTTATTTATGATTTCGGAATAGTATACTTCTCCCCCCTTGGCGAGATTAAATGTATCGGAGTAGTTTTTATTGTTAAGGTCCAGCGCCCCGCCCACCGAGCTCTCTTCGGAGGAGGCGATTATTTTTGCGTTCAAATCCAGCAGGGAGATCTCGTCATTTTTGCCGTAGTGAGTGGCGGCGGCCTTTAATTGGCTGCCAATTACGCCCTCGTATTTTTGGGGGTTGGAGAAAAAGTTTTTAATCTGTTCATCCCCGGCCAATAGCCCGGTAGATTCTTTTTGTTGCGAGAGATATTTATCTACCGATAAGATTTTTGCCCTGCTATCTGCTAGTTGATAATCACCGGCCAGGGTAACGGCGCTCTCCGTTTGCCAATAGTAGATAACCCCCCCGGAAACAAAAACCGCCAGCAGAGCAAAAAAGATAAGAATGGCAGATATTTTTACGGAGATTTTACTCATTTAGTTTTGTTTTCGCTAGTTTATTTTCCAGTTCTTTTATTTGTTTCTTTAGTTCTATCATTTTTACCTCCCTTCCCACGGTTAGGTCTTGAAATTTTTCGAGCTCTGATAGTTTTTCCGCCAATTGCTTGTCCCTTGTCTCCAAATCGTAGAGTGTTTTTTTAAGCTCTTGGGTTCTTTTGTCCACTTCTCCTCGCGCGAAGTCTACTCTGCCCTCGTCTGATTTTTCCAAGTTCATTAAGAAAAATTTTATTATAGAAAAGACAGTAATCACAAAAGTTGTTTGTAGCGCCAAAAATCCAAAATCGTATGGTCTTAAATTTGCCAATCCTGTTGTCAGGTGCCCGGCCATAAAAAATATGATGGAATACAATAAAGAAAAAGCAATGCCACTAGGCAAAGACGAAAAAAGAGGCGCCGAAATAATGGGGGCAGTTCCGATAAAAAAAAGACCGTTGCTGTAACCGCGGATTTGGAAAACTAAAAAAGAAAAGAAGAGAGTATAAAAAATACTGTCAAAGAGAAAATGGATTCCGCCTACGGCTCCTGTTTTCTTTTTTATTATATCGCTGGCAATAAACCATATAGCAGCCAAGGCCAGAACCGGGTACAACTTTGAGGTGTCTACGAGTAGTTCTTTTCTCTCAAGGATAATAAATACCGCCGAGGCCGCTCCAGCGATGCCCCAAAGCAAAAAAGGAATTCCAGAAGTGTTGGCTTCAATCCACACCCACAACTTTTTATAATATTTGATTGAGATGTCTGCCATTTAGCAACGATATTTAACTCGCGTTACTTTTTTTGAAGATATTTTGAAGGCTGAGTTTATGCTCGGCGGAGAGTGAAACGGCAATTAGGAAAAGAGCGTAAACCGCGTGGTTGTCTATTAGTGGATTATTGGTTGGAGGAAAAACGGTTAGCCCCAGCAAAATAGTTAAAACAGTCCCGGCAATTGCCCCCCATCTTATTAATATGCCCAAAAACAAGGAGAGGCCGATTCCCAACAGGCCAAGCATAAAAAGCCAATCCACAACGGGGCTACCTGCGATGCTGTGGTAAAAACCGGCCAGCGGGCCAGCGGTCATTTTAGATAAGTAGTACCCTGTGGGCGAAACTCCATCTAGCCAAGCCTTACCACTGGCGGTAGAAAATCCCAAGCCAAAAGTTTTGTCAAAAAATGACCACAAAAATATAAAGCCCAAAGCAATTCTTGTGGCAGCGATAGCATATAGTGATTTGTTTGTTTGCATATTTGTTTTATTTTTTTAATTTTTCCTCCAACTCTTTTATTTGTTTCTTCAATTCTACCATTTTTAGTTCCCTATTGACCATGGCGTCGTTAATCTGTTCTAGCTCGGCGGCTTTTTGGGCGAGGGCATTTTCGTCGGCTTTTCTTTTTGTTATGTCGGAAAAGGTAACCACCGCGCCAACTAGTTTGCCTTTTTCTTTTATCGGCCGGCTTTTAAAACTCGCGGGGAAGCCGGAGCCGTCCTTTTTCCAAAAATAACTTTCGCCTTCGTGCATAATGCCGTCTTTATAAACTGCGTAAATCGGGCAATCTGTTTTGGGGAAATCGTTCCCGTCTTCTTTTTTGTAGTGCCACATAGAGTGGCTTGGTTGGCCCACCATTTCTGATGCCTCGTGCCCGAGCATTTTGGCGGCGGCTGGGTTAACAAAAGTGTGCTTGCCGTCAATGTCTAGCCCCAAAATACCCTCTCCCGATGACTCCAAAATAGATCTACCTTGCTCGGTAACTCTTAAAAGTTCTGCCTCCGCCTTTTTTATATCTGTGATATCAACCGAGTAAAACAAAACAGACTCTACTTTGCCTTGCGCATTTTTAATGGGAGAAATAAGACCATGGCACCAAGCGTGGGCCGCCCCCTCGGGAGTATGCTCCATATCTACTTCTCCGGCCGTACCCTTGAGCGCCCCCTCAAAAACCTTTTTAACTGACTCTTGATATGCCGGTTTGACCGTGGCGACCCAATCCCATTTGGTAATATCGTCATCGTCTTTAATAAAATGCTCTTCTCGGCCTCCCCTATTTATAAACTTGAGCTTGCCGTCTTTATCAAAAACCTTTACGCAAAGGGGCGTGGCCTCAATCAACTCTCGGTAGCGCTTTTCTGACTCTGTTATTTTTTTCTCTGCCTCTTTTGCGGCCAGCTCTGCTTTTTTTAGCGCCGTGATGTCGCTAGATAAGAACAAAACCGATTTAACATTGCCCTCTTCGTCTTTTACTGGAGAAACCAAGCTGGAGCACCACTCATGGTTTGAGCCCTCAGGAGTGTGCTCAAACTCCAAAGTGCTGCTCTCTCCATTGGTAAATGCTTTTTGAAATTTTTCTATCGCTTCGGCTTGGTATTCTTTTTTAACTGTGCCGACCCAATCCCATTTTGAGATGTCGTCAGTGTCTTTTATGTGATGCTCTTCTCTGCCACCCCTATTGAGGAAAATCATTTTTCTGTCTTTATCAAAAACTTTAATACAAAGGGGCGTGGCCTCAATCAGCTCGGTATAGTGTTTTTCGGCCTCTTTGATTTTTTTCTCCGCCTCCTTTTGCTCCGTTAGGTCTCTCACTACTCCCATCGTGGCAACCGTATCGCCAGCGCTGTTTTTAACCGCAGAAGCCGAAAGCGATATGGGGAACATGGAGCCGTCTTTGTGCTTTACCATTAGTTCGCCAGACCACTTACCATTTTTTTTAATAGACGCCATGACCTCTCCCCCTGCCATCCGCGAGTCAACATTCATTGCTATAACATTTCTGCCCTGGTACTCTTCGGCAGTAAAGCCATACATCTCTCGGATAGCCTCGTTGGAGTAGATTACATTGCCGTTGAGGTCGGTTATTTGTATTCCGTCTTTGGTGCTGTTAACGGCATCGGAGAAAAGTTTGGCTTTCTCTTCTACCATTTTTCTTTCGGAGATATCAATGCCCAAACCGGAGAGATGGGGCTGCCCCCCTATAAAAATCTTTCGGCCGGTAAAAAGGTACGGTATCGGCTTTCCGCCTTTTTGTACAAAAAAAGCTTCCACGGAAGATTGGCCCTTCGTAAAAACATCATCTATGGCCGTTTTTACTTTTTCTTTGTCGATTTTGCCGAAAAAATCTAGCGGGCCCATTTTAGCTATTTCCTTTGCGGAATACTCGGAAACCTCCTCAAATTTTTTGTTCCACTCTATAAATTTATTGTTTTGATCAAAAAGATAAAAGATACCCGGGAGACTCTCCACTATCTCTTTTTGGGAGATTATATCGCAAGCCTCCTTGGGCGCCGGTTTCTTGCTATTTCTTATTTCTGCGTCTTCCATTATAATTAAATTATACTTTATTTGACTTCTTATATCTATAAAAAGATATCAACAAAATGAACTTAGTAAGACTTTTAACGAGAGAGGAACTGATTTCCGGGCTGGAGATAAGCGACACTTATGTAAGGGTTGTTTTGCTTGAGAAAGTAAAAACAAAAAATAAATCATCCGACAAAAAAACTAAAGACACCGAGGAGAAAAAATTGCTGATAAAATGCGCCCAAGAGGTGGCGCTCTCCCGAGGTGTTATCGTTGGCGGAGTTCTTATTGACCAGCTGGCGCTTGCCAAGGCCCTGCGGGAGCTTATTAAAAAATGCGGCCGCAAAATCAGGTATGCAGTAGTTTCTTTGCCGCCCGACACGGTTTTTTGCAAGGTCTTCGGCTTCCCCAAAAGCATCCAAGGGGAGAGATTGGAGGAGTCTATGAAGCTAACAGTCGGTTTTCAGCTGCCCATTAAAACCGAGGGGGCTTATTTAGATTGGGAGAATATTCCAACCAGCAAAGACAACGAAATATTTTTGGCAATGATGCCCCAAAAGGTGGTTGACCAATACGTTGGCGCTTTGGAGCAGGCCGGTATCAAGCCGGTGGCGGTGGAGTTTTATCAAACCAGCATTGCCCGAGCCATAGAAATCGGCAATCAAGAAGCGGCTCTAATAAAAATTCCGACCGACTCCAGCAACCAACTGGTTGTTTTGTATAAGCAGTATCCATATTTTTTAAGAATCTTGCCCAAGAACATTTTTGACGAAAGTAAAATAGAAGAAGAAGAGAGAAAATTAACCGACTTTTTTGAAGCTGAGAAAAAAGTGAGGACCCAGGTAGTTGAGCTAAAAGACGCGCGTATAATTTACGACCTTTACGATAACCCGGCCATTAAACAAAACAATGGGGGGTGGCTGATTGCCGCCGGAGCCGCTTTGCGCGGGCTGATCCCCCGCTCCGAGGATGCGCTGGTAAGCTTGATGTCTGTTGGCACGGAAGAGGCGTACTCTTACCAAAAAGCCTCCACCTTTGCCGGATTTTTATCTAACATTGCCATTGTCGTTTCTATATTTTTTGTTGCTGTTTTTGTCGGGCTTTGGGTTTTTATGGTTTCCGCCCAACAAAGCGTAACCAAACAGGTAGAGAGCATGTCTGCCGCTCCCGCTTCGGCAGAATCGGTTCAGCTGGAGGGTAGGGCGCAAAAAATCAATGGGCTGTTGGGGGTAGTGGGCGGCTTGGTAAAAACTTTCCCCAAATGGGACGGCGTAATAGAAGAAATAAAGGCAAGAACAGTTTCGGGTATTGTGGTGACCAATCTCTCTTTGCGCAATCCTGACGAGCCGATAACTCTTTCCGGGGTTGCCCAAAATAGGGCGCAACTTAACTTGTTTAAAAAATCTATGGAAGAGTCTCCGATGTTCGCCGGAACGGAAATCCCCCTAACCAACCTTGGGCAGAAAGATAGCATCCCCTTTACCGCCACTCTTAAATTAAAAGACCCCCAAGCCATTTACCAAAGATAGTTATGACCAATAAAAAGAGATTATTTTTAATAATTTTAAAACAGCTCTCGGTGGCGGTGGCTATCGGCGCGGTAGCTGTTGTGGCTGTTTACTTCCTCAGGCTGCGGATAGAAAAAATTGGAGACTCGTTGATAGAAAAAAAGCAGCTCTCGTTCTTTTTAGATAAAAAAAGTGAAGTGCTGGCCAACCTCAAGGAAGACATGAAGATAGTTGGCGATAACGATAAAAAAATCAATGATGCCATTTTACCGGCCGACAACATTTTGGAGTTTGTTGCCGCCGTTGATAATCTTTCCTCGCAAAACTCCACCCAGCACACTCTTACTTTTAATAACCCGGTAGCCGTTGCCATGCTGCCGGGCGGATCAAATTTGTACGCGATTGATTTTAGCATAAGCCTAACCGGTACGGTTTATACTGTGGCCAGCTTTTTAAAAGATTACGATAAATTACCTTATTTTAACTCCATTACCGGTTTGGCCGTTAACGCTCCGGCCGATAAGGGGTGGGAGGGAGTTTCGACAGTTACAATCCAAGGTCGGGTTTACGCCAAGTAGCATGTAATATTAAGCCAAGCGATATGGAAAAGAAAAACATTTTAAGCAAAATAAAATTTAGAGAGATAATCTACCCCGCCATTACCGTTGTTTTTTTTGCCGCGCTGCTTTTGTTTTTTATTATGGATATCCAATTTATCACCCAAAATATCAATAAAATATTTTATATCCCCAACCAGGCCGAAATAGAAGCCAAAATGACCAAAGTGGATTTGGTAAATTATTCTATCGTGGCCAAAAAGCTGGGTATCAGCGCGGAGGTTGCTCCACAGGCCCAGGCCCCGGCTGCTTTAGCGCCGCAAGTGGCTGCTTCCTCAACCACATCAACAAGCACACAAAAAATAATATCAGGGCGGGCGGTCTCTGCCACGACTACTCCTCGTCGTAAATAAGGAGACTAATCAATAAGCTGGCTATCTCTTTTTATATCTCCTGCCACGTGGAGGTGGCGATTTCGCCATCGGAGTTCAGGTCCAGTATTACGCTTACCTGAACTTTTTTAGTATTGTTCATTACCACACCAGATGAAGTAATAATTTTGGGGTTGGCCTGCGTGCCCGGGTCGCTACTAACACTCACTCTGGCGCAGCCCGAGTTATTGGTGCAGCCATTTGTTGCAAAAGAGACAGAATAACAATCAGCCGATGCGCAGGAGTATTTTTTATTTCTGGCGATTCTAACAAGCGCGTCTCTGGCCCCCGCCTTGGCATAAAATAACGCCTGCGATGATTGCTTTTGCCCGGCAGAAATAAAACTCTCTGTTAAGGCCAGTGATGTGATACCGATACCAATAGCCAAGATAATAATAGACAGCGCGATTACCGTGGGTAAGGAGGCGACGCCGCTCCGTGTAACATTTAACTTGTAACATTTAACTTGTAACATGTTCTTCATAATATTACTCAACGGGTATGGTTGTTACTTTAGTGGAAGAAAACTGCCAATCCGGGCTGCTGGAGTTGTATTTAATATTCATATCGGCCTTTATGCTGATAAAGGTTTTATTTAACGCGGTGTTGGTATTTTCTATCCTCGTAAAAAGCAAAGAGTTAACTATTACCTTGCTTGAGGTAACGGCTTCCGAGGAGGCGTTGCACGCCCCTGTAA
>JAHFLR010000029.1:1717-8476 GCA_023244795.1 bacterium | reverse complement strand
TAAAAATAAATACAAACATTACTTAAAATAGTGTAAAATATGGCTATGTTTTTGGAAGAGATGAGAAGGTGGTCTTACGCGATAATTTCCCTTGTTTTACTGGCGCTGGTCTTTGGGGCCGGAGTTTATTTTGGTTATAACAAAAGGTCCGCGATAGAGAAGGTTTTTGGCATCTCCAATAAAGAAAATCTCAAACCGGCCGATGTGGACTTCTCTCCGTTTTGGCAGGCATGGAGTTTGGTAAACGATAAGTTTGTTTCCAAAGATAAAATAGATAACCAAAAATTAGTTTACGGCGCCATTGAGGGCATGGTTAAATCACTAGGCGATCCGTATTCCGTGTTCTTCCCTCCGGAAGAAACCAAAATGTTCCAAGAGGACATGAGCGGAAATTTTAGCGGAGTAGGAATGGAGATTGGAGTCAGGGGCGGCGTGCTTACCGTTATTTCTCCTCTCAAAGACACTCCGGCATACAAGGCGGGGATTAAAGCCGGTGACAAAATTTTAAAGATAGATAATACAATAACCAACGATATGACCTCCGATGCCGCCGCGCGTTTAATCCGGGGGCAGCAGGGCACCAAAGTAAAATTAACAGTCTTGAGAGAAAAGGTTGATAAGCCGCTGGAGATAGAGGTCACAAGAGATAATATAAAAATTCCGGTAGTCGATACAGAGTCAAAAGGCAACGGAATTTTTGTAATACGAATGTACAACTTTTCCGCCACTTCCGCTGATGATTTTAGGGGAGCCTTGCGGCAGTTTATTGTGTCTGGAGATAAAAAACTGATATTAGATTTAAGAAATAACCCCGGAGGATATTTAGAGGCGGCAATAGATATGGCCAGCTGGTTTTTGCCAACGGGTAAGGTAGTAGTAAAGGAAAAATATGGAAACGGAAAAGAGGATATGTATAGGAGCAAGGGCTACAATATTTTTAACGAGTTGCCAATGGTTGTTTTGGTAAACGAAGGAAGCGCCTCAGCTTCCGAAATATTGGCCGGCGCTCTACAGGAACACGGCATTGCCAAGTTGGTGGGCACCAAAACCTTCGGCAAGGGCTCTGTTCAGGAGTTAATGCAGGTGACAGACAGCACGGCGCTCAAAATAACCATAGCCAAGTGGCTTACTCCCAATGGCCGGTCTATCTCTGACGAAGGGTTAGACCCAGATGTTAAGGTGGAGATAACCGAAAAAGACACCGCCGCCAACAAAGATCCCCAAATGAGCAAGGCGTTGGAGATGTTAAAATAATTATGTTAGTATAAAAAACATGAAAGTTATTTTACTTAAAGATGTTCCCAGCGTTGGGCATAAATACGACGTAAAAGATGTTAGCGACGGGTACGCGCTTAATTACTTAATTGCCAGAAAGCTGGCAGAGCCAGCCACTCCGGGCGCCATCAAAAACGTAGAGCTAAAAAAGAAGCAATCTGCCCAGCAGGAAGAACTAACCAAAAGTCTTGTAATGGGAGCGTTGGAGGGGCTTAAGGGCTCCAAAATCACCATTAAAGAAAAGATTAACGAAAAGGGTCACCTCTTCTCACAAGTCCACAAAGAGGAAGTCATTAAGGCCGTAAAAGAGCAGCGGGGCATTGATTTGGGCCCAGAGATGATAGACATGGACAAGCCCATTAAAGAAGCAGGCGAGCACAAAATTACTTTAAAAATAGATAAAAAATCAACAGAACTTATTTTGGAAATCTTGCCAATATGACGACGAGGTACATTTTTGTAGTGGGTGGTGTCATGTCCGGGGTGGGCAAGGGCATCGCCGCCTCCTCCACTGGTAAGATCCTTCAAAATTATGGGTATAAGGTTACTGCGGTAAAAATCGATCCCTATGTAAATGTTGACGCCGGCACAATGAACCCCACCGAGCATGGGGAAGTTTTTGTTACAGAAGATGGTTTAGAGACAGACCAAGACCTTGGCAACTACGAAAGGTTCTTAAATCAAAACATGTTCCGGCTTAACTACATGACGACCGGATCAGTTTACGAATCGGTTATCCACAAAGAGAGAAATCTAGAGTACAAAGGCAAGTGTGTAGAAGTGGTGCCACATATACCCGAAGAGGTGATTAGCCGGATAGAGGCAGCCGGCAAAAAAACAAAATCAGATTTTGTAATGGTGGAGATTGGCGGCACGGTAGGCGAGTACCAAAATCTTTTGTTTTTGGAAGCAGGCAGGTTGATGAAGTTAAAATACCCCGGCAAGGTTATTTTTTTGATGGTTAGTTATTTACCGATTCCCGATAAAATAGGAGAGATGAAGACCAAACCGACCCAATATGCCGTTCGCACGTTAAATAGTTCTGGGATTCAGCCAGATTTTATAATTGCCCGCGCCTCTTGCCCGGTTGATGAGCCGAGGAAGAAGAAGCTCGCCATTTCTTGCAACGTTAAAGAAAGCAACATTATCTCCGCTCCCGACATAGAAAGTATTTATGAGGTGCCAATAAATTTTGAGAAACAAAATTTGGGAGAGAGGATTTTGGAGGAGTTTGGTTTAAAGAAAAAGGGCAGTAAGGAATTTAAAAAGAGAACCGCAAAGCATAGAGAACAAGAGCGAGAGTGGGAGAAGTTTGTGACTGATCTTAAGAAATTGGAAAAACTCTCGGAGAAATCAAACAAAAAGGTTGTTGAAATCGGTATCATTGGCAAGTATTTTTCCACCGGCAAGTTTGTTTTAAGCGACTCGTACATTTCGGTTATTGAAGCCGTTAAACATGCCGCCTGGCATCTTGGTTACCACCCCCAAATAAGCTGGCTAAGCGCGGAGGAGTACGAGCATAACAATAAAAAATTGGAAGAGCTCAAAAAATTCGGAGGCATAATCGTGCCCGGCGGTTTTGGCTCCAGAGGAGTAGAGGGCAAAATAAAAGTTATTGAGTATGCTCGTAAAAATAACATTCCATATTACGGTTTATGTTATGGCATGCAGTTGGCCGTAATAGAGTTTGCCAGAAATGTTGCTGGTCTTAAAGACGCCGACACAACGGAAATAAACCCCAAGACCGGCAACCCGGTTATTGATACCATGGATGAACAAAAAAGATTTATAGCAGAAAAAAGGTTTGGCGGTTCCATGAGGCTCGGCGCCTACTCATGTGACTTGGTAAATGGCACACTTGCTCAAAAAGCTTACGGGCAAAAAAGGATATTCGAACGTCACAGGCACCGCTATGAGTTTAATAATAAATTCAAAGACTTGCTGGAGAAAAAGCTGGATAAAGGGGGGTTGGTTATCAGCGGTGTAAACAAGGAGAGGGGACTCGTAGAAATAATAGAACTAAAAAACCACCCGTTTTTTGTGGGGGTTCAATTTCATCCGGAGTTTAGTTCTAGGCCGCTTCACCCGCAGCCGCTATTTAGAGAGTTTATTAGAGCGGCAGTTAAGCCGCGGGAACGACGTTAACAACTTTGTAGGATTTGTTTTGACCGTCATACCTGGTTTTGCGTTTGTGGGAGAACTTAACAATACCGGCAACCATCGAGTATAAGGTGTCATCGCTGCCCTTTTTAACATTAGTGCCAGCCAAGATTTTAGAGCCTCTCTGGCGAATCAAAATGGAGCCGATGCCGGCCTTTTGGCCGTCGGAAAGCTTGATCCCTAAATATTGAGGTCCGGAATCGCGCGTGTTTTTACTTGTACCTTTTGCTTTTGTATGTGCCATGTTGTTGGATTATAATTTATGAATAAAGAAATGATAGCAAACATCAAAGAAAAAATCAAGCCCATGGAAAACGAGCTTATTTTGGGGGCCATAATAATCCTAGTAGCGCTAACCGGTTTTGGACTGGGGCGACTTTCTAAAATAAGGGAAGGCAAAATCCCCATAACAGTAGAAAATATGGGGGCTACGGCCGTAGGGGCGCAGGAGGGGCTCGGGGCGTCCAGTAGCAGTATTGCCGGTGTAGGCAACAATGATAAAACCCTTGTCGCCTCCAAAAATGGCACAAAATATCATTATACTTGGTGTCCCGGAGCCGCTACCATAAAGGAAGAGAACAAAGTTTTTTTTGCCTCTAAAGAAGAGGCCGAGAGAGCCGGCTATAAACCGGCTTCTAATTGTAAGGGTTTATGATAAAATTTAAATAATATGAACAGGCACAGTTTTGTAATTTTAGCCACGCTTTCTATGTATACGGTTGGTATGGTCGTTTTTTATATCATCAACCAAAAGACTCAGTCCCTGGAGATGGCCGCTAGCGAAAGATTTACCGGTCAGCTCCAAGAAACGCTTGGGTTGTAAAATCTTTAAAGCGTGGTAGAGTTTGGGTGGAAGCATGCTCACATAACCTTTTAACCCACGGGAGGCCAAATGGCCGCAAAGATGAAGCTGGGAGAAACCCGAGAGACCGATTGGGGCCAATTGATTGCCGGCGGTTATGCCGACCGTTTGGCCGCGGCCTTTGAGGTGGCATCCTCGTTTGTTCTTCATTGTCTGGAGCTGGGCGAGACCCATTTGGTGTTCTCTGCCGACGTGGATCCGGCGAAGGATCCCGAGCCTCACATTGTCGAAATCGACGACGTGGTGGTCCATGTTCTCGTTGCTTCGCTGGATAGCCTGTTTGGAGAAATGGAGGAGGACGGCGAAGATCAGGGTCTCAACGGTTTTTGCGAGCGAGTCCAGAGGTCCTTTATTCTGGATGTTCGCAAGGAGCTCTGCGCTTCGCCTCTTAACAATCGGAACAAGTTCCGCGAGGCCGTCTTCGATTGGATCGAAAAGGCCCAGGGCGACAAGGCATAAACAAACCCGCAAATCATAATAGCGGGCTCATCATTGAGGGGCGACATCGCCCCTTTTTCTTTTGCTATTTTTTAATTTTCTTTTTGGAAATTTTTAATGAGATTGTTTGTTTTTTACTTTGAAGCTCTAGGATTTTTTTCTGCGCCTCTTGAGATAACTGGGGGAGAAGCTCCGCTAATTTTTTGTCGTCCGGTTCCAAAATGTTTTGCCACCAACCGATGGGCTCCAGTATCTCCCGCACCTTATCCAAGTCGTAAGAAATCCTATCCAATAGACTTTTGGTTAGATACCCATCTTCGCCAAAAACCCGGTCTACCTTTTGCTCTTCCATAAAGCCAAAGATTGATATTTTAAGCTCTGTTAGGCGCTTGGTATTTTGCTGGTTCTTATTTTTTAAATCAAAATATTCTCGCACGATTTCTTCCATTTGTTGCTGATCGGGAGCTGACTGCTGAGAATTTTTATCGTACAAGTGTCTCCACATCGGACACATTTTTTTGTAGCCGCAATAATCACATAAGCCGGAGGGGGTAGCGGGGAACTCGTTTGTTTTTTGTCGGCTCTCAATCTCCTTTATGGAGTTTAAGATTAACTCTTTTACTTCTTTTAGTTGTTCCGGGGTCCTGACCGAGCTAAGCTTTTCTCCGTGTTTTAAAAAATACAGGCTTAATTTTACATCTCCGATTTTAAGATCCGGCCATTTGTCTAAAAGCGCGAGGTTGTATATAGACATTTGCAGGTCGTTTTCTGCTTCTTTTTGCGCCGGCATTCTGCGGGAGGTTTTATAATCTATCACTTCATACCCCTCCTCGTTTTTATCTATGCGGTCGATGCGTCCGGCAATGGTGTGCACCTCTTCTCCATCTTTAATTTTTATTTCAAAGGGGGATTCCATGCCCACTACGTTAAAATTCCATGGCTGGTTATGTTTGTAGAAGTTTTTGATGAGCATGATTCCCTCGTTTAAAAAAATATCTTGGCCGTCGTCAAGTGGCGGGCTGATAAGAGCTTTTTTTGTGTTCCACTTCTCCCTAAAAAAATCTATTACTTGGTCTAAGGTGGGGTAGAGCGGCTTTCTCTCAAACATAAACTTGAGAGCCGAGTGTACCGCGCCGCCAAAAATACCCTCCGCACTCTTGGGAGATTTTATTTTGTCTATCTCTTGGTACTTATACTTAAGCGGGCAGTTTTTATATGTATCAAGTGAGGAGTAAGAAATTCGCATAGGGGCATTATAGCATTATAAAACACTCTCCTGAAGTTATTGACAAAAACAGATATATGACACACAATATACTTGGATTAAAATTCCCGATAGAAGTTTTTGAGGCCCAACGCCCCATCAACCAAACAGAAAAACAAACGGAAAGGAACAGACAAAATGGTAAAAGCCAGGGCTCTCGTTTTGGCGGCAATTCTTTCTCTATTTCTGCCTGCGTTGGCCATTGCCCGGACCAACAACCCCACGGCCAATTATTACTGTACCGGCGCCACGAACACCGACACTGCCAATACGGAGCAGGAGGTGGCGCCCGTCAAGCATCAGACCCTCACGATTGAGGTCGATGTTCAAGAGCCCAAACACGAGGGTAGCCTGGTAACTGCAGTAGTTATCTTGACGATGATCCTCATCGTGCTCGTCTGCATTCTGTAAAAAATAAAATCATCAGGAATTTTTGAGGGCACCATTTGTTGGGGCGACGGTCATTGGCCGCCGCCCTTGTTTTTTTTATTAGGTAATGGCTAGGGGAGAAAACATACACAACGTCGCAGAATATACCTTTTGCGACATTGTGTTATGCAATAAGGCCTGGTGGCACTTTTCAGCCATACCTTTATTCCCTATAATGTATTTTATGAATCACGTGCATTTTGTTGGGATTGGTGGCATCGGTGTTAGCGCTCTCGCCCGCTACTATCTGCAAAATGGTTGGCATGTTTCCGGATCCGACTTAAACAATTCTGACCTGCTCAAAGAGCTTGCCTCGGAGGGTGTTTTTGTA
>JAHFLR010000029.1:0-1707 GCA_023244795.1 bacterium | reverse complement strand
AAATGTTGGTCACACAGAATCTAACCTGAAACCGACCGTCTCTCTGGTCATTCGCAGCCAAGCCATACAATTGTCTAACCCGGAGATCTCTAGGGCTCTAGAGCTAAACATGCCCGTTAAAACGTATCCAGAGGCCATCGGAGACCTTACGAGGTCATTTAGTACCATTGGCATTGCCGGTGCGCACGGCAAAAGCACTACCACGGCCATGGTCTCGTTAATCTTTAGCGAGGCGGGACTTAACCCGACCACGATTGTTGGCACCAAACTTAAAGAGTTTAAAAATAAAAACTTTAAAAAGGGTGACGGCAAATATTTAATTGTAGAGGCCGACGAATATGGAGCTGCTTTTTTAAACTACAACCCCGCTGCGGCGATTATTACAAACATAGATAAAGAGCATCTAGATTTTTATAAAAACTTTGCCGGGGTTAAAAAAGCTTTTATCGGTTTTATAAAAAATATTCAAGACGGGGGTTTACTGGTGGTTAACAAAGACGACCCCAAGCTCCTCGATTTAAGGTCCCAGATCTCCCCCATTGCCAAAAAGAAAAAATTAAAGGTGGTGTGGTATTCTATTAAAGACGATAAAAAAATAAAATTAAAAAAACACTTGCTGGTTTTTGGGATTCATAACCTTTCCAACGCCATTGGTGCTTATGTTTTGGCTAGCAATCTCCATATCAAAGACGCGGCCATTAAAAAGGCGCTTGCCGGATTTACCGGTACTTGGCGTCGCATGGAGTTGGTCGGAAGTTTTTGTGGCGCAGATGTTTATGACGACTATGCCCACAATCCTGCCAAGGTGAGGGCCTCTTTGGAGGGGTTGCGGGAGCAGTACCCGAAAAATAAAATAGTTTGTGTTTTCCAGCCACATCAGGCCACTCGGCTGGAGGCGTTGTTTAAAGAGTTTACGAAGTCATTTAAAAACGCGGATGCCGTTATTTTTTTGGATGTGTATAAGGTTGCCGGCCGCGATAAAGATGTCAAAATAACCTCTCGGGATTTGGCGGCAGCGGTTAAAAACTCAATTTATTCGCCAAACAAAAATATATTGAAAGATGTTATAGAAAAAAACATCAACGGAGAAAGAGCCGTTGTGGTAATGATGGGAGCCGGAGATATTGTTAACCTTACACCCCTTATTCTGGCAAAGTAAATTGAATTATTGTTGAGTCGGCACCGGCACCTTGGGCGCATCCTCATTAAACATTCTTGGAGCCACTCCTTGACGTAGTCGTTGCCAAGATTCCAGCGAGGGCGCCCAAATATTATCTTTAAAGAAGTTATATACGTACATCACAGGCTTTCCTAAAAAGTTGTCCCAGGCGTAATTTGCCCACTTCCAGATAAAAGAAAAATTATCCTTAACGAACGGATTGTTAAAAATGCTGGACAGGCTAATTTTAAAGATGCTTAAAATGATTATTAAAATTATTATGCCGATTATTATTCTAACGAATCCGCCTTGCGTGTTCATGTTTTTATTGTAGCATATTTACGGCGATTTTTAGGCGTTTTAGGGTCTCGGGCTTACCAAGCACATCCGCCACTGTAAACGGCTCTGGAGAGCGTTCTAGGCCTGTTAAAGACGCTCTAAATGGCCACAAAACGTTTCCTCTCCCTTTCTCTTCTGCGTATGGCCACACCGTATTTTTTATATTTAGCAATACAAAGTCTTTTTCGTCAATAGATTCCAAAAGATCG
>JAHFLR010000028.1 GCA_023244795.1 bacterium | reverse complement strand
TCTTCTCTCGTGGCGAGCCAGATCAAGAAGCACGCCAGGGGCGAGGAGTTTCCTTTCGAGATCATCTTCGATCTCGCGTCTCTCACCATCATCACCAACTGAAAGGGGGAATGAGAAGATGAGGGTGGGACTGATGAAGAGGGGCTCCGCCAAAGTGACGGAAATCGTCATCTCCGACCGCGGGTCGGTGGGCGAAGCCTTGAAGGTCGCGAAGGTCCCCGCATCGGAGTGGGGAGATGTTCGTGTGACCGACGTGTCGGTTTGCATGGGCACCGCGCTCCGTTCGGAAGACATCGTGATCTACGGCAACAGGTAGCAAGGGCAGGGCAACAAGTCCGTACCGCAAACCGTCCGCTCAAAGCGGACACAACCAACTCCGGCGTAAGGCCGGAGAAGAGGAGAACGCACATGCCGAACCTGGTGAAGGTGGTCAAGGCGGGCGAGAGGGTCCAGGAAGTGGCGCTCTAGGACGGTTCGACCGTCCGCAACGCGATCAAGCTGGCCAAGAAGGAAGTCGAGAACCACGAGGTCCGCCTCAACGGCAAGCCCACGAACCTCGACGCGCCGGTCCGCGACAACGACATCGTGAGCCTCGTGCCCAAGATCCAGGGTGGTCGCCGGCGGTAGTTATGCTGGCGGCAAGATAAGAGTTTGTTTTTCTGGCTCGGGGTGGCAACACCCCGAGCTTTTTCTTTTTAATGATAAATAAAGAGCGATGGGGCGGGGCTTTAAATTTAAGCGTTTTTCCGCTAATATTTAAGAAATGACTTCCAAAGAATTAAGGCAAAAATATCTAGACTTTTTTAAGAGTCATGGGCACACTGTTATTCCGTCGGCCTCTTTGGTGCCCGAGAACGACCCAACAGTGCTTTTTACCACAGCCGGGATGCACCCGCTGGTGCCATACTTATTGGGAGAAAAGCACCCCGGAGGAGCGCGGCTAGCCAATGTGCAAAAATGTATTAGGACCGGAGATATAGAGGAGGTGGGAGATATCAGCCACCACACTTTTTTTGAAATGCTGGGCAACTGGAGCTTGGGCGCCCCCGACGCCAACGGGATCGGGGCGGGTTATTTTAAAGACGAAGCGATAGAATGGAGCTGGGAATTTTTAACTTCTCCAAAATGGTTAGGCTTGGATCCTCACCGGTTGGCTGTTTCTGTTTTTGCCGGAGACGCAGACTCTCCTCGCGACGAAGAAGCGGCCAAAAGATGGCTAGATGTTTCCGGCCGTCAGTTGGAGGGTAGAATAGATTATTTGCCAAAAAATAAAAATTGGTGGGGGCCGGCAGGGGAAGCAGGGCCATGCGGGCCGGATACGGAAACATTTTATTGGGTGGGAGATGACACCGCGCCGGAAAAAATCTCTCAAGGAGATTTGGCAGACCACCCCAAATGGGTGGAGATTTGGAATAACGTTTTTATGCAGTACAACAAAAATGCCGGTGGCGGTTTTGAGCCGCTCAAACAAAAAAATGTTGATACCGGCATGGGGCTAGAGAGAACCTTGGCGGTTGTTAACGGATTAGACGATAACTATAAAACGGAACTGTTTTTACCTATCGTAAAAAAGATAGAAGAAATTTCCGGCAAAAAATATGGAGAGTCGGAGGAGGTAACCAAGGCCATAAGAGTAATTGCCGACCACATAAAGGCCGCGGTATTTATTTTGGGAGACGACAAAGCAATGGCGCCCTCCAACACCGGCCAGGGTTATGTGCTAAGGCGTTTAATCAGGCGCGCCGTTAGGTATGGTAAATTAAATAATTTGTCTGCCTCGAGTCATTTTTTTACTGCGGATATTGGCCAGGTTGTTATAGATATGTACAAAGATGTCTATGCGGAGTTAGAGAAAAATAAAAACTTTATTTTAGACAATTTAACCCAAGAAGAAGAAAAATTTGAGAAGACGATAGAAAAGGGAATGAAGGAGTTTGAAAAGTTAACCAAAGATAAAGAAATAAGCGGGGAGGAGGCGTTTGTTTTGTTTTCCACTTACGGGTTCCCCATAGAGCTCACTAAAGAAATTGCGGCAGAGCGCGGTTTAACGATAGACGAAAATAGTTTTAGAGTGGCAATGGAGGCACATCAAGAGCTCTCTCGCACCGCCTCCTCCGGGATGTTTAAGGGTGGGTTGGCAGATGCCGGAGAAGAGAGCAAAAAATATCACACCGCCACTCATTTATTACTGGCGGCATTAAGACTTGTCCTCCGTAGCTCTAGCGAAGGAGGAGAGGTTTTAGGCGAGGAGATATACCAAAAAGGGAGCAACATTACCGCCGAGCGGTTAAGATTTGATTTTAATTATCCGCAAAAATTAACCGAAGAGCAGATTAAAAAAGTGGAGGAGTTAGTTAATAAAAAAATAGAAGAAAAAATCCCCGTAGAGATGGTAGAGATGCCCAAAGAAGAGGCGCTCAAATTAGCCAAAATTTCTTTTGACCCCGCCAAGTATGGTGAGGTGGTTAAAGTATATAAAATAGGAGGGTTTAGCGTTGAGCTTTGTGGCGGCCCTCACGTGGCCAACACTGGAGAACTTGGCCATTTTAAAATTGCCAAAGAGGAAGCAAGCTCCGCCGGTGTGCGCAGAATCAAAGCGGTACTGGAATAATTTCGTTGACTCTCAGTTACTTTACTGCTACGAATTAAATCAGATTTGTTCTAAATACTAATAACGAATAAAAGGAAAAACAGAGAAAAGAGAGAGGGTAAAGACGATGGATAAACCTATCGACTTTGTGCATTGCGTGCCGGAAGATTTGGCAGAAACAGTTTCTTGGCGAGAGTTGTTTAACGGGCTTAAGGTGCAGGCGCCAGAAGCGGAGTGCCAAGAGCGCCGGCTCGAGGTTATCAGTTTTATCTTTCGTTTCCGAGTTTATCAATTGCTGAGATCTACTGAGCTTCGCGGCAAACTTCTCAAAAAGATCAAAATAGCAATGGAGTGGTTGGATCGTGCCAGCCACCCAGCGCGCGCCAATTTGGTAGATCGCAGGGGGCTGCAATACATTGCCATGTGGCACAACCTCCTCAGTCTGCTGGAGCCTCGCTACGCCGAGTTAAGTAGTCCTGTCAGAGACACGGTAATCAAGCGCGGCGTTGTCAGATATGCGGTCAAAATATTTTCTCGGGAGAAGGGCGTCTTCCCCGTACTGGCCGAGCCTTACTTGCTGGATCAAATGCGTTACCGAGTTTCCTCTGATTTTTCAGCTCGCCGAATCATTAACCTTATGGAGGTTTGGGGGATTATCGAAAAGCGTCAGGTCGGCGCATCAATCTGCTACATCCCCGGTTGCCGTTTTCCTTTTAAGCGACAAAAAAAGAAATCCCGCGCAGGGCGCGGGTAAACGAGAGTTGTTATGAGGCGCCTTCCTCTGAGGGCGTCTTTTCTTTTTCCTCTTTTTCTTTTTGAGAACCATGAGAGCCAATCGCGCCGATACTCTTGGCAACGCCATAACCCGCGGCGCCAACAACAGCCGCGCCGAGCAAGAGCTTGCCAAATCTGTGCGCCATGCCGTGCATCTTTTCGCCTTTTTCTTTGAGCGTCTTGCCCTGCGTTTGGCTTACAAAAGAGTTGGCGTGTTCTTGCGCGATAGATTGATCTACGGCGTTCCATCCGCACAATTTCTCCAGCTCTCTGAGGTTGTCTGTAAACGCGGGGTGGTTCATCAAAAACTGGTAGGTAATGTGGTCCGTTCTCCGGGCAATCTTGATGTACATCAATATCCTTTTTAGGATGGCGCGTTCTTCTCTGTCCATCGGTTCTCCTTGGTTTTTGGGGTGCTTTTCTGCCCTTATTGTAGCAAACAATGGGTGATTTTTCTTTTTGTTTCATAAAAAAAGACCATCTACAAAGAGGGTTTTTGAGTTATCCACCGATGAAACTTTGAGGTTATTGCAGAAGAGTGGTATAAATATAGAGTGAAGTGGTAAGAAGTGGATAAATGTGGGGATAACGGGGATAACCCCTAAAACCCAAGTAAAATTTATGTTGATAGGAGAATACAAACACAATATTGATGCAAAAAAACGTCTGGCGATACCAGCCAAATTTCGCAAAGAGCTGGGGGATAAAGTTGTTATTACCAGAGGTTTAGATAATTGCCTGTCTGTTTATACGATAGCCGAATGGGAGAAGGTAGCCGAAAAGTTAAGCCAGCTACCGACCGGCTCGGCTGATACTAGAAACTTCGCCCGCCTTGTTCTCTCCGGTGCTACCGATGTAGAGATAGACGCGCTGGGCAGAATTTTGATTCCAGATTATTTAAAAGAATTTGCCGAACTAAAAGATAAAGTTGTGATTGCCGGCGTCTACAAAAGACTGGAGATTTGGGACGAGAAGAGTTGGAGCGCCTACAAAGATAGAATAGAGAAGCAAACAGACACGCTAGCGGAAAAGTTAGGAGAAGTAGGAATGTTTTAACATGCATGTACCGGTTTTAGTAAAAGAGGTAATAGCACATTTAAATCCAAAGAAGGGAGAGGTAATAGTAGATGCTACTATTGGCAACGCCGGCCACGCAATAGAGATTTTAAAAAAGATAGGAGCAAGCGGCAGGCTAATTGGCTTAGATCAAGATGCAGGCTCGCTTGAGACAGCCAGGGTAAATCTACAGGCGGCGGGATTTAAAAATGTTGATCTGGCTAACGAAAATTTTAGAGAGTTAGATAAGGTTTTAGAACATTTAAAAATTAAGGAGGTAAACGGTGTGTTGATGGATATTGGTATCAACTCCGACCAGTTAGAGCTCTCCGGTAGGGGGTTCTCTTTCTTAAAAGACGAGCCACTCCTGATGACGATGAAAAATAATCTCGGCCCCAACGATTTGACCGCGCGGGAAATAGTTAACAAGTGGAGCGAAAAAGAACTTGCCGATATTATTTTTAAATACGGAGAAGAAAGATTTAGCCGTCGAATCGCCAGGAACATTGTAGAAAAAAGAAAGAGGAAACCGATAGAAACGACGCTGGAGTTGGTAGAAATAATTAGGTTGTCGGTGCCGCCTAATTATCGCAACAGCAAAAGATTACACTGCGCCACCAGAACATTCCAAGCGCTGCGCATTACGGTTAACGACGAGTTAGGGGCGCTGATGGAGGGGTTGGGCAAGGCATGGATGGCGCTGGGCAAGGAGGGGAGACTGGTGGTAATTTCTTTCCACTCGTTGGAAGACAGGATAGTAAAAAATTACTTTAGAGAATTAGCCAAAAACGAGGAGGGCAAAATATTAACCAAAAAACCGATAGTACCCACGGAGGCAGAAGAAAAAGATAACCCGCGTTCGCGTAGCGCAAAATTGCGAGCGATAGAAAAAAATTAAAAAGAAGATGTTTTACATAATAAAGAAAAAAATATATAAGCACTTCGGAATCAATATCACGGTCCTGTTTTCGGCCGTTTTTATGGTTTTGGGTTTCGCTTATCTTTATTTTGTAAACAGCACGGTGGCTGGCATTGTGGGCAAGGATTCCGGCACCAAAGAGTACCGACAGTTATCGCTTGATTGCCAAAAATTAGAAAAAGAATATTTAGATCTGAAGGGGGGAGTAGACTTAACTTACGCGACTTCCCGGGGTTTGGTGGAAAAAAACAACGTAGACTTTATCTCCAGAGAGAAAAATTACGCCCTAAACCAGAGTTTAACCGCTAATTACTAATTGCTTATGGTCAATTTTACAGGTCGTATAAGACTAATATACGGAATATTATTTTTGGTTGGCCTTGTTTTAATAGGGCGACTGTTTTTTATTCAGGTTGTTTATGGCGGTTATTATAAGGATCAGGCGAATCGTCAATATAAAACCTCTTCTGCCAACGATATGGATCGGGGGGAAGTTTTTTTTAAAGACAAGGACAATAAACTGTTTTCCGCCGCCTCCATTAAAAAGGGCTATTTGGTTGCTATTAATCCCAAAAAAATAAACAATTCGGCCGATGCTTACCAGCAGCTCTCGCAGGTAATCACTCTAAACAAAGAAGACTTTTTAAAAGCCGCCAGCAAAAAAGACGACCCGTACGAAGAGGTCGCGCGTAATCTAGAGCAAGAGCAGGCGGATAACATTACAAAGCTTAAGCTGGAGGGGGTTGGCGTGTACCCGGAATCTTGGAGATTTTACCCGGGCGATAATTTAGCTTCTCAGGCCGTGGGCTTCATGGGTTTTAGCGGTAATGATTTTATTGGCCGCGCCGGTATAGAAAAATATTACGAAAGCGTGCTAGGCGGTGAGCCGAATTCTCCCAAGCTGGATTCTTTCGCCGAAATTTTTACTGATCTTAAAAAAACTCTAAGCTCGGGAGGGGCATACAAGGGTAATGTTGTTTTAACTATTGATCCTATCGTCCAATCTACTCTAGAGAGAGAGCTGGCAAAACTCTTGGAGACCTATTCCCCAAAGATGGCGGGAGCGATTATTATAGATCCCAAAACAGGAAAAATTTTAGCCATGTCCTCAAAGCCAGATTTTAACCCCAACACTTATGGCCAAACAGAAAATGCTTCCTACTTTAATAACCCGGCAGTGGAAAGTGTTTTTGAGATGGGCTCCATAATGAAGCCGCTTACATTAGCAGGCGCGATGGATATGGGATTTATCACAGCCGACACAATGTACGACGACAAGGGCTTTATGACCCTAAACGGAAAAACTTTTAACAACCACGACAACAAGGTTATGGGTCGGGTAAATATGCAAGAAGTGTTAAACCAATCATTAAATACCGGAGCCGCTTTTGTGGCGCTAAAAATGGGTAAAGATAATTTTAGAAATTATATGGTAAGCTATGGGTTCGGAGAAAAAACCGACATAGACCTCCCGGCCGAGGTGAGAGGAAAAATTAGTAACATTCTTACCAGCCCCCGCGATATAGAGTATGCCACGGCCGCTTTTGGCCAGGGGGTGGCGGTAACACCAATAGAGATGGCCACGGCCCTCTCGAGTTTGGCTAACGGAGGGGTTTTAATGAAGCCTTACTTGGTGGACCAAATACAATACGAAGAAGGTCTTGGTTTAAATAAAGTAACTGAGCCCCAAGAAAAAAGGAAAGTTTTAAAAAAGGAAACCACGGAGGAGATTAGCAGGATGCTGGTTAAGGTTGTAGACACCTCCTTGCAAAACGGTACGCTTAAACTCGATCATTATAGCGTCGCGGCCAAAACCGGTACGGCTCAGCAAAAATCAGCCACGGAAAAGGGGTACGAACAAAATCTCTACCTGCACACTTTTTTTGGTTATGCTCCGGCCTTTGATCCAAAATTTTTGATTCTATTTTATATGAAGGACCCGATAGGCGTTAAGTACGCAGCTACTTCTTTGAGCGGCCCCTTTATGAATATGACAAAGTTTCTGCTCAACTATTACCAAATACCGCCGGATAGATAAAATTGATATAATAAAATAAATATATAAAATAATTTTTCAAAAAAATAATAGAGTTAATTTTAAGAACCGAGGCCAAAATGATTCTTAAAAAATATAAACCCAAAATAATCGCTATTAGCGGCACAGTGGGCAAAACATCAACCAAAGAGGCGATTGCCGTTGTGCTTTCCGGTTTTTTTAATGTTCGCAAAAGCGAAAAAAGCTATAACAGCCAGTGGGGAGTACCGCTAACAATTATTGATGCGCAAAGTGGATGGGACAGCCCGGTGCTCTGGGCTCTAAATATCGTTAAGGGCCTCAAGCTTATCTTTTTAAAAAATCACTATCCGGAGTGGCTTATTTTGGAGCTGGGGGTGGGCAAGCCTCAAGACATGAGCAACGTGCTGTCTTGGGTTAAGCCCAACATTGCAGTGATGACCGCCTTGAGCAAAATGCCGGTGCATGTGGAATATTTTAAGGGCCCAGAGGAGATATTAAAGGAGAAGGCGCTTTTACTAACCAAGTTGGGAGAATCAGATACCGCCATCTTAAATGAGGACGATCCGCTGGTTTTTGATCTAAAGCAAAAAGTAAAAGGTAAAACGATAACTTACGGATTTGTAGAGGGAGCCAATCTCCGGGCCTCTAACTATAAAATGACCCTGGAGGGGATAATTTTTAAAATAGATTACAAGGGCGTAATAGTGCCGATTAAATTAAACGGCTGTCTGGGTAAACAAAACGTTTACTCTACTTTGGCGGCGCTAGCGGTGGGTGGGGCGCTGGGCTTAAATTTTGTAGAGATGGCGGAATCGTTATCAAAATATAATTCTCCTGCCGGACGAGTTAAATTGCTGGAGGGGATTAAAAAAACTTGGATTATAGACGACACCTACAACTCTTCTCCGGTGGCGCAGGTAGCGGCAATGGAAATTTTAAACGAACTGGCCGAATATGCTAAAACTTCTACTGATAAACCAGCAAGAAGAATTGCGGTGCTGGGCGACATGTTAGAACTTGGCAAGTACACAATAGACGAGCACCGTAAGGTGGGCAAAACGGTGGCGGAGGGGGCCGATTTATTTTTTGCGGTTGGCCCAAGAATGAAGTTTGCTACGGAGGAGGCTCGGGCTTGCGGCATGAGCGAAAAAAAGATTTTTGAGTTTTCCACCTCCGATGAGGCCAAAATAGTTTTGCAGGAAAAAATAAAAGAGGGCGATTTGGTTTTGGTAAAAGGCTCCCAAGGTATGCGTATGGAAAAGGTTGTAGAGGAGGTAATGGCGCACCCGGAAGATATAGAAAAACTGCTTGTCAGGCAAGAGAAAGAATGGTTAAATAGATAGGTAA
>JAHFLR010000003.1 GCA_023244795.1 bacterium | reverse complement strand
CGGCGGTGTCGTTCTCAAATATTTTTATGTATTTGTCGGCAATCTGGGTGGGGGTCATTCCTTCTCGTTTGGCGCCCTTTTCCATTTTATCTTCACCTTCGTCGGAGTCGCTTGTTAAGTGTCCAACATCGGTGTAATTACGCACAAAATTTACATCATAACCCAAGTAATTAAATGTTCTTCTGGCCAGGTCTGCCATGACAGAGGCCCTGATGTTACCGATATGCTGAGTCCAGTAGACGGTCGGGCCACATTGGTAGAATTTAACCAGCCCGCTCTCCAGAGGGCTAAACTCTTCTTTTTGTTTAGTTAATGTGTTGGTAATTTTTAGAACCATTTCTTTCTCTTGAAAAAGGCATACATTATTGAAGTGGAAATTATCATAATGCCTATTACAATCCAAAAATCTCCTTTTTTACCAACAAAGGGCATGCTGGCCACTGCATTCATGCCAAAAATACTGGAGGTTAAGATTAGGGGGAAGGTGACAAAAGCCATAACAGAGAGAACCTTCATTATTTCGTTAGAGCGGTGGTTGAGCAAAGAGTCGGTCGTTTCTTGTATGGAGGCAATCGTCTCTCTTTGATTTTCGGCTATTTGCCAGATACGCATAAATTCTCCGCTTATGTTGTTTAAATAACGGCCAAAGTCTTTACCCAAAATATCCGAGGGTTTATTTAGAGAGTTAAAAATCTCCCTATGCAACTGGAGGGCCCTTCGGAAATCTAGAGTATCTTTTCGGCGATGAGAGATTCTTCTAATAAGATCGTCGTAATTATTTCTTTTCTCAAACATTCTTTCCGAGATGTCGTCTATGTTTAATTGCAAATGGTCCAGTTGTTTTTGGGTAAAGCTATAAAGTTGCATTAGTATAAAAAAGAAAAGAGCTCCCGTATCTCCGATTAATGAATCTGCTTTTAAAATAGCATCGGCCTCTAGTACTTTAACCATCTCGTTTAGAGTGGGGATGGTGCGGTAATGAGCGGTAATCAGAAAGTTTTTACCAAGCACAAAATCCACTTCGGAAGAAACATACTCCATTTTTTTAGAATCAAAAACGGGAAAGTGCAAAATCAGATAAATATGGCCGGGGTAAAAGTCCACTCTTGGCCTGAGGGTTGGCTCCAGTAACTCCTCCGCCACCGAGGGGTGGAGAGAATATTTATCTACCAGAGTTTTTACCTCATCCGCTGTTGGCGTCTCCAGGTCAACCCAGGTTAGTTTTTTGTATTTTAAGGTCTCGAGCATAAAAAGATTATAACAAATCTAGTGTTGTAATACACCTATTAATGTGGAAGAATTAAATCGCATGTTTAAAATAAAGGCCAATTATAAGAAAGCCAGAGTGGGTGTTTTAACAACTCCTCACGGAAAAGTCCTAACCCCCAACCTGGCTATTGTGGCCACTCACGGCGGCATAAGATTTTTTGACCAAAAAGATCATGCTAAAGCCAAACCGGATCTTCTTATCGCCAACACTTTCCATCTTTGGGTAAACAACAGAGTTGGGGAAATCAAAAGATCCGGCGGAATCCATAAGTGGAACAACTTAGGCATGCCGATTATGACAGATAGCGGAGGCTTCCAGGTGTTTAGTTTGGGCTGGGGCCAGGTGCATCAGATAGGGAAGATATCGAGAGGAGAAAAAACAGTAGCCGAAAAAAATTTTAAAAACCCGGTTAAAATTACAGAGAGGGGAACTATTTTTAAATACAACGGCAAACAATGCAATCTTGATGCCGAGAAATCTATGCAGATCCAAAAAAATATCGGCGCCGATATTATTTTTGCTTTTGACGAATGCACCTCGCCGTACCACAGCCATACATACAATGCGCAAGCGCTAAAAAGAACCCACGATTGGGCCAGGAGGTCGCTCAAAGAGTTTACTAAGTTATCTGCTTCAGGTGCCAATAAGCAATTACTTTTCGGTATTGTGCAGGGTGGAGTATATGAGGATTTACGGAAACTTTCTTCTCAAACTATCGGCGCTTTGCCTTTTGATGGTTTTGGGATAGGCGGCTCTTTTGGGGAAAAAGAAATGGGTGTAGAGTTGGGTTGGGCGATAAGTGGCTTGCCCAATAATAAGCCGAGGCATTTGCTTGGTGTGGGTAAGATTGATGACATTTTTACGGCGGTGGAAAACGGTATCGACTTATTTGATTGCGTTATCCCCACCAGAGAAGGCAGGCACGGAGTGGTTTATACGGAGAAGGGGCGGATTGCTATTCAAAAAACCAACCTTGCCAAGCTTTATAAAAAAGATAAGGCGGAGGCGCAAAAAAGGGCCGTGCTAAGGAATATTGCTTTCTATAAAAATCTGTTTAGAGAAATCAGGG
>JAHFLR010000027.1:2012-8742 GCA_023244795.1 bacterium | reverse complement strand
AATACCAAACCGTCTACCTTTACCTCCTCCCCACCATCTACGGCATCAAAGTTTATGGAATTTAGTTTGGTGATTTTTTTAATGTCTTGCGCAAACGCATCGATAATTTTTTCTCCGGCATCGTCGGTATCTACCGTGAGCATAACCTTATCTTGCGGAGTAAGGCCTATTTTTTTGCGCAACTCTTGGATGCCCCGCATCAGCTCGCGAGCATTTCCTTCATCTCTAAGATTCTCATAATTTATATTCAAATAAAATTTATCTGTGAGGTGAAACCAATCATCGCCTACTGGCATGTTTTTGTCCTCAACAATTTTTATATTCTTTATATTAGTCTCGTCTTTAACCAGAACCATGTACTCTTCACCAGTATAGTAATCCCCACTAACGACCAACTGGCTCAACGGCTGTCTAACTTTTATATTACATGAGGATCTTGCCGCCAAAACCATCTCTACTAACGTTTTTGTGGTCTGCATCTCCTCTAAAAGCTTGAGGCTGACATCTGATAACTGGGGGCTCTCTTTCGGCCACTCATCCAAATGCACGCTTTCCTTAAGGCCGGGCAATAAATCTTTAAGCTCTTGGTAAACCGCCTCGGCCGTAAACGGCGCAAAGGGAGCCAGCATTATGGCAGAATCCAAAATAACTTTTGCCAGAGTATCTGTCGCATTTTTAAAATCGTTTTCGTCTTCATTATGTTGGAATCTTGCTCGAGATCTCCTCACATACCAGTTAGAAAGGTCGTCAAAAAAGTCCACAAACTCTCGAGAGGAGCCGGCTAAATCGTAGGCATCGAGACGTTCCGTTATTTTTTGGGCAACCTGGGTAAGCCTGGCCAAAATCCACTTGTCCAAAATGTTTGGGCTGATGGTTGGTAGCTGATAGCTGGTAGCTACGCCGGTATATGTTTTTAAAAAATTTAAAGAGTTTAATAAGCTCGACACCACTTTTCTGCGGCTTTCCTGCACGCCCTTTTCCGAAAAGCTTAAGCTCTCCGCTCTAACCGCCGGGGAAGATAAAAGGTAAACCCTCAGCGAATCGGCGCCATACTTTTCCACCACATCCATCGGGTCAGGATAATTTTTTAAGCGCTTGCTCATTTTTTTGCCGTCTTCCGCCAGCACAATTCCATTGACGATTACATTTTTAAACGCCATGGAACTTTTTACTGAAGAGGCAATTACATGCAAATAATAAAACCAAGCGCGAGTCTGGTCTACCCCCTCACCTATAAAATCTGCAGGGAAAGTGGCCTCAAATTTTTCTTTGTTCTCAAATGGATAATGAATTTGGGCATAAGGCATGGAGCCGGAGTCAAACCAAGTATCTAGCACGTCCGGGATTCTCTTCATTAAGCCGTCACATTGAGGGCACGACAGCTTAATTTCGTCCACGTACGGCCGGTGGAGATCCAAAATATAATCAGGCGTGTGTGGCAGAGGAACAAAATCCAACTGCCGAGCCTCTCCCGTATGTATAAAAGATTTTTGGTTTAATTTTATTGCCGCATTATTATCTAATCCAAAAGCCGCGGCGCATATCATCCACAACGGATACTCGTGGCTAACTATCAAAATATTTTTTTCTTTATATTTGCTCTCCAGCTCGTAGAGTAGCTCTCCGACTCTTTGCTTTAATTGATTTAAGTTTTCTCCGCCCGGTGGTATTTTAGTAAACTTTTCTAGCATGGAGCTAAAAAAATTATGGTAATGCTCCGAGAGCTTGCCGTCCATGCCGGTTTTTACCTCTCTAAGCCTTGGGTCAAAAATAATTTTTTCTTTATTTAGGCCAATCACTTCGGCAACCTTTTCTGCCGTCTGCTTGGTCCTCAAAAAATCGGAAGAAATTATAAAATCTATTTTTTTATCTAAAAGATATTTAGCGGAAGCCTCCACCTCCTTTTGACCATTATCGGTCAGAGAGTATTTTTTGCTCTCCTCCAAATCTCCGCTGATGATATTTTTAACATTTTGAGCCGCCTCACCATGGCGCATTATAAAATATTTGTTACCCGAGTTCACCGCCTTGTTTTTTATTTCTTCCAGCGAGCCAACCACCTCTAGGGCATTGCACTTCTCGCATCGCCATATTGGCATAGCGGAAGCCCAAAATCTTTGGCGAGAAATTGACCAATCTCTGGCCCCCTCCAGCCAATTACCAAATCTCCCCTCTTTAATATGGGCCGGGGACCAATTAATCTCCTTGGCCAACTCCAGCGCTTTTTCTTTAACTTTAGTAACGCTAACAAACCATGAGGAGGTGGCGTAATTAATAAGCGGAGTGTCGCACCTCCAACAGTGCGGATAGCTGTGTTCGTATTTTTCTTTGGCAAAAAGCAAATTTTTGCCCGCCAGATATTTTATAACTTCGATGTCTGTTGTCTGGTGATCATCCTGGGGCTTTACGCTCATGCCGGCAAAATCTTTTGCTTCTTCTTTTATCCTGCCATCCATGCCAACGTGCTGGATAAATGGCAAGTTGTTGGCCTTGCCTAAATTTAAGTCGTCTTCTCCAAAAGCCGGAGCAATATGCACCACGCCAGTGCCGTCTTCGGTGGTAACAAAATCACCGGCATATATCTTCCATCCATTCTCCTCGTTTTCTAAATCTTTGCCGATGTAGTAATCAAAAAGCGGTTTGTATTTTTTACCGACAAGCTCTTGCCCTTTAAACTTTTCTACTATTTCTTTTTCTTCTTTAATAACCTCCAGCCGACTCTCGGCTAAAATATAAAAAACGTCTCCGGATTTTATTTTCACATAATCGATATCCTTCCCCACTGCAAGTGCCACGTTGCCAATTAGTGTCCATGGCGTTGTGGTCCAAGCCAAAACATAAGTCGGGCCTTGCCCTGAGCCTGTCGAAGGGTCATCTACCAGCTCAAATTTGGCAGTGGCCGATAAATCTTTGATATCTTTATACCCCTCCGCCACCTCCTGCTGAGAGAGAGTGGTCTCGCATCTGGTACAAATATGCATTGAGCGGTAACCCTCGTAAACCAAACCTTTATCGTATAATTGTTTAAAAACCCACCACACCGACTCCATATATGAGAGGTCCATCGTTTTGTATGGGTTCTCCATGTCCGCCCAACGGCCAAGGCGCGGGATTATTTTTTTCCATTCGTCCACGTAGTCGGAAACTTTAGAGCGGCAGAACTCATTAAACTTGCCGATGCCCAATTTCTCAATATCTGTTTTTTGTTTGATACCTAGCTCCTTCTCGGCGATGTTTTCTATCGGCAGGCCGTGGCAATCCCACCCCCACTTGCGAGGCACCCGAAAACCCTTCATTGTTTGGTACCTTGCGATGGCATCTTTAATCGTGCCGGCTAAAATGTGACCGTAGTGCGGCAAGCCGGTGGCAAAAGGCGGGCCGTCATAAAAAACAAAATCCTTATCTCCTTTTTTTAGAGACTTCTCAAAAATCTTATTGTCATTCCAAAACTTTAAAATATCCTCTTCCGACATGAGTTTAATATACCCCAAAAATCACCTTTTAAGCAAACAAACACCCCACCCGCGGCTGGCGGATGGGGTTAGACAGGAGAGACTTTGGCCCCACGGGGCTTGATTAAAAAACTAATCCGGCAAGACCTCGCCGCCTCTCGGTTATAGAGAGCGCCGGCCAGGCAAGTTCTTAGATCTGACCCGATTGCCGCTGCCACCTCCCAGGGCACTTTTTCTTTTGTTACAACGATGATAGCTTTGCGTTTAAAGTTGCCAGCGTCAAAAGGACGAGAAGAGTGCTCCACATGAATATTAATTTGAGGGACCTTAAGGTGTTTTTTTATAATCGTCTTGGCCCCGGCCTTGATTCTTGCAAAAAATCTATCCCGATGGTTACCAAATCCAAGGACCATCACCAAGACCGCCACGACTCACCTCCTTTTCCCCCAAAAATGCTGTCTGAAAATTAACTATATAGAGAAACTTATTTAAGCGCAAGACTACATCTTATCTGGCGCGGGTATGCCCAGCAACTCTAGGCCGTTTTTAAGAACCTGCCCCACCGCGCGAGAAAGGGCGATGCGGTATTTGCCAATAGCATCGTTAGAGACGATTTTATTTTCTGCATAATATGCATTAAAAGCGTGGCACAGCTCAACTAGGTAAGAGCAAACGAGATTGGGGGCGTATTTCTCCGCCGCCATCTCCACCACTTCCGGAAATTGTTGGAGCAACTTCTCAACGTGAGAAATGTTAACGCCCTCAATTTTATTAAAATTGGCCAGCTCTTTAATTTTACTTTCTTTCGCGTTTCTTAAAATGGACTGGGTTCTTACATATGTATACTGAATATACGGTCCGGAGTCACCCTCAAAAGATACGGATTTATCTAAATCAAAAATGATATCTTTGCCGATAGATTGTTTTAGAATTGAATATTTAACAGCTGCCAGTGCTACCTGCTTGGAGATTTTTAACTTTTCTTTCTCTTTCAAATCTCTGCCGGAAACTTTTTCTAAAATTATTTTTTCTATGTCCTCCAACATTCCAACTGCAGTTATCACTTCTCCGGTGCGGGATGACATTTTGCCTGTTGGTAAGCGCAACATGCCATGGGAGAGATGCTTTGTGTTTTTGGCCAGTTTTGGAAAAACAAATTCCATTGCTCTTAAAAGAACCTTAAAATATTCGTTTATCTCATTGCCGGTAACAACTATGGATGTATTGTATTTGTATTTTTTGTATTTGATCTCCGCCAGGCCGAGCTCTTTGGCCTCGTAAGTCGGCAGGTTCTCGGAGTTTATAAAAACCCTGGTGTGTAAACCGGACTTCTCCTCCGGAAACACAATAGCGCCCTCGCTTTTGGCAAAAACTCCTTTCTTTAAAAATTTTTCTACAATGGTTTTTCCGTGCTTGCCGGTTTCGCTCTCAAAAAAATAAAAATCAAAATGCTTGCCCGCCGAAGCTTTGGCGGAGGAGGGCTTGTTGCCTTTTTGGGGGTTCATCCCGAGTATGCCGTATATCTCTTCAAAATATTTGAGGCTTATCTCCCTCCCCCCTTTATATATATCAGCAATGTCTTTAGATTTGGTATAAATCTTTTTGTTAACTTCGGTTATCATCTTTTTCCCCAGGTCGCTCTCCTCATACTGTTTATTCCCTTGTGCATAGGCAAGAGACATCAGAGAAACTTGTTCTGATAAATTACCTTTTTTAAGCACGGTGTTAAATTTGTCTTTCCACGCCAAAAGAGTGGTAACGGCCTTAGCTACATGCGTCCCCACATCTCCCTGGTAACACGCTCTTTTTACCTGCGCGCCGCTAAACTCCATTGCTCTGGCGATAAACTCTCCTATGCTGTTACTCATTAGGTGGCCGATGTGGAACTCCTTAAACGGGTTTGGATCGGTAAACTCCACTATTATTTTTTTCTTCGCTAGGGTTTTATTTGAGCCGTATTTGTTTTTTGCTTTTAAAACACTGCCGACGTTTTTTACAAACTCCTCCTCCTTAACCCAAAAATTTAAAAAACCCGGGCCGGCAATCTCCACCTTAGAAAAATATTTATTAAAATTTTTAGAGGCCGAGAGCGTGGCTTTTATTTTTTCGGCATTTTCTCTCGGAACTCCTGCGCCTATTTGCATCGCCGCATTAGAGCTGTAATCGGCAAATTTCTCATCTCTAAAGATAGCAAAATCAACCTTGCCCGCAGAGACTTTTTTAACTGCCTTTTCTATTTCTTTTTCTAAAATCTGTTTTAACATTTAAGTTTATTCTATACGAAAAAAAGCGGCCCGTCATCCGCCCTCCCCTTGGGGGGGAGGCAGACAACGGGCCATCTGTAAAACTATATTTCGCGATAAGGGAAGGGGTTAGCCTTTCTGGCAACCGGGTCGCGGCCACAACACCTTACTCCCTCCAAACACACGCCTGAGGAGACGCAGTGAGGAGAAAGATATGGCACAACAGGATGGCCAACGTTCGCCAACTGCTCACGCCTTTGGCGAGCCACCTCATAAATCTCCTGTTGAGAGCACCAGCACAACCGCTTATCTCCCTCGTGGATAAAAGCGGCCAGGTTGGCTACTCTGGGGTAGCGGACCATCGCTCCATATGGAGCAAGCAAGTGGCCAATGGGGCGCAGCCTGTCGTTACCCATCATCTGGCCCCATTCACCAACAAGAGAGAGCGCCTGTTCTCCCAGGCCTAGCTCACGAGCAACGGGAGGCAAGTAAAATCCTCTCGTAAATCTCGGGAGTCCTCTTTGGATAGTGCGGTGACGCTGATCTTGCCCCATTGTGGCAACAGACAACGTCACTTCATCCTTCACCTCTTCGGTGCGGTTATCCATCACTCTTGGAGAAAAATGGAGCAAATCCAGCGGCCCCACTTCCTCTCTGCTTGGCGGCACAAAGCCACCGAGGTCGCCCGGGGCGAGCGGGTAAAGAAGCCTGCATTCCGGCGAATCCTTTACGTGAGGAGCGCCGTCAACAAGCTCCCAAGGCTGGCAGTCCTTGCCAACTTCGGTAAAGGCAAAAGCCGCATCGGGCCATTGCTCAACGATGAGCTCGGCCATACGACTCATGATATACCGCAGTGGCGGTGTCCATGCCACACGGAACATCGCCGCAATTGCGGTAAAGTCCATCGTGATCATCAGTCCAGTGGGAAAAACAACGGGGATAAAAGCTCTCATCTGTTCTTGAGCAAGCTTGGAGGCATTATCCAAAATATACTTCTCGGTGGCTTTGGGTCTCTCCTTGCGGATTTTCCCAATC
>JAHFLR010000027.1:0-2002 GCA_023244795.1 bacterium | reverse complement strand
CGAGAAATATATTCGGAGACCGCTCCCGTGAGACCGACCAAGTGTGGCCAGAAGTGGGTTATGTACTCTTCAATCTTTTGAGTGTCCGGGTTATCAAACATCTCGGCGCAGAAACGCCCGCTCCGCTGGCTACTATTGTAGAAGGGGCTGGTAAGATGCAAACCAAAGGTCACATCTCCAACGGCCACGCCCTCCACAAAAAAAGAAAAGTAGGAATGTTGGAAGGTGGTATGATGACCGGGCTTAAAAAGTCTTGCATCGGTGTTGAGGGGTTTCCCTCCGTCGGGCTTGGTGGGGTTATAGCAAGTTTTGCCGGACTCGGAGGCCATCACAATCGGGGGCACGACGCCACAGTTTACAAAATACACTTTGATCATTGGCAACTCCTTTCCAGAAACGCCCGCACAATATCGAGCGTTTGGTTTTGGACAACCTCTTTGGGCAAGCTGGCATCAACAACGACCCAGCCATCCTCCTTGGCCATTTGCAAATAACCCTCTCTCACCCGCTGGTGAAAAGGTACCGCTTCCACGTCAAATCTTGTCGTGACCCCTTCTTCGGCTCTTCTGGCTAGCGCAATATTGGGATCTACGTCAAGGTAAACAACCAAATCGGGCCGAACGGATTGCCTGGCGATTGCATTAACCGCCTTAAACATATCGGCATACGAACCACGCTCTCTGCCGCAAATTTGGTAAGCATAAGTAGAGCCCTCAAATCTGTCGCAGATAACGTTGCGTCCGAGCGCAACCGCAGGAGCAATCAACTCTTCGCAGTGCTGCGCGCGAGAAGCGCAAAACAGCAACAGCTCAGTGATGACCGTCATCCCCTCGTTCTCCTTAGACATAAGAATGTCGCGAATTTGTTCGGAAATATTTGTTCCGCCAGGCTCGCGAGTAAACACAACGCTCGGATCATGGCCAAAGGCCTCCCTCAATCTCTTTATGCAGGAGCCCTTGCCGCTTCCGTCGCCACCTTCAATTACAATAAATTTACCCTTAGACATGGCTTTTCCTCCTTGTTTTTCGCATTATCGCGATTATTGTTTTAACAATGTTCGTTCTGGCCCTATTTTCGCACAACTCCTTTATCCCTCGCAACACAAAAATCCGCCAGAAGCGGATTTTTGTTAAGTGTCAAATTGTAAGATTATTTTATCTCTATACCCATTGAGCGGGCGGTGCCGGCGATTATTTTTTCGGCGGCCTCCACATCGTTGGCGTTTAAGTCTTCCATTTTCCTTTCTGCCATTTCTCTTAGCTGGGCTTTTGTAATAGAACCGACTTTTTGGCTCGGCGCCTTACCAGCTCCCTTGGGCACGCCGGCGGCCTTCCTTAATAAATCGGAGGCTGGCGGAGTCTTCATTTTAAAGTCAAAGGTTCGGTCATCGTAGATATTAATCTCTACCGGGATGATGTCCGTGCCTTTATCTCTGGTGGCATCGTTAAACTTGCTAACGAATTCTCCAATGTTAACACCGTGTTGTCCTAACGCCGGGCCAATCGGTGGCGCCGGAGTGGCTTTGCCAGCCGGAATTTGTAGTTTTACAATTGTTTTAATCTTTTTTGCCATGTTTGCTTATTTAACCTTAAATCTTCTTAATTTGCAAGAAGTCTATCTCAGCCGGAGTTTCTCTCCCGAACATCGAGATAAGTACCTTGGCCTTGCCTCGGTCGTCATCAACTTCCGATACGCGGCCCTCAAAATCTTTAAACGGTCCGTCGTTAATCCTAACCACGTCGCCAGCTTTGATATCCATCTTATATTTAGGTTCGTTAACTCCCATTCTCTCAAACAAAGAATCAATCTCCTCTTTGGTTAATGGAATAGGTGTGGTGCCAGAGCCAACGAAGCCGGTAACCCGCGGTGTGTTTCTAACCACGTACCAGGAGTCGTCAGTTACAATCATATCTACCAGCACGTAGCCGGCATACATTTTTTCTTCTACTACTTTTCTTTTGCCTCCCTGGATTTTAATTCTTTTTTCGGTCGGCACGACAAC
>JAHFLR010000026.1 GCA_023244795.1 bacterium | reverse complement strand
TATGTTGATGGGGGAGAACGATGCCAAGGGCAACCCTACCTTTACTGCCACCGGGCTAGACGGCCGCTATCTTAAAAAATCAGTAGTGGAGTTTAACCCAAACACCGGCGATCCTTATGTGGGGCTGGAGTTTAACGAGGAGGGAGGTAAGATCTTTGCCAAAATAACAAAAGAGAATGTTGGCAAAAACCTGGCTATCTTTTTGGATGGCGCCCCGATTAGCGCTCCGGTTATAAGAGAAGAGATCTCTGGCGGCAAGGCGCAAATCACCGGCCGGTTTACCGCGCAGGAGGTTAAAACCTTGGTGCAAAGGCTAAACTCCGGAGCATTGCCTGTGCCTATCAATTTAATCTCCCAGCAAACTGTCGGGCCAACATTGGGCGAAAAAGTTTTGCACGATGGCGTGCGCGCCGGCATTTACGGATTTATTATCGTGGCGCTGTTTTTAATAATTTGGTACAGGTTGCCAGGCCTTTTGGCGGTATTGGCTCTAACTATCTATGCTTCCATTTCTCTGGCTATCTTTAAACTAATCCCCGTAACCATAACGGCTTCCGGTATTGCCGGGTTTATTTTGTCGGTGGGTATGGCGGTAGATGCCAACATCCTTATTTTTGAAAGAATGAAAGAAGAAAAAAGATCCGGCAAATCAATCGGCGCCGCCATTACAGAAGGTTTTGAGAGAGCGTGGCTCTCTATTAGAGATTCCAACGCCTCCTCGCTTATTACCTGCGTTATTTTGTATTGGATGGGCACCAGCATGGTTAAGGGCTTTGCTCTTACTTTGGCTATCGGTATCTTAGTTAGCTTGTTTACGGCCATTACCGTTAGCCGAACGTTTTTGATGGCGCTGGGTGTTAAGAGCGAAAACAAGATTATCAATTTCTTATTCGGGTCCGGATTAAAATAACATGTTTATCATAAACCACAGAAGAATTTTTTATATATTTTCAGCCATTCTGGCCTTGGCCAGTTTGTTTTTTACCTTTTACTACGGCTTGAGGTTGGGCATTGATTTTACCGGCGGTTCGCTTTTGGAGGTTGAGTATCAAAATGCCAGGCCGGATATTTCTGTTTTGCAAAAAAATGTTGAGAGTTTAAATATCGGTAATGTTTCTATCCAGCCATCGGGAGATAAAGAGGTAATCGTCCGCTCCAAAGATCTGTCGGAAGACATGCACCAGCAGGTGCTCTCCGCTCTAAGCTCAAAAGGAGCCGACGCGATAACGGAGAAAAAATTTGACTCTATCGGGCCGGTTATCGGCAGCGAGCTAAAGAGCAAGTCTATTACGGGTATGCTTGTTGTGGTGATGATGATTATTCTCTACATCGCTTTTGCTTTTAGAAAAGTTTCCCAGCCGGTTTCCTCTTTTTACTTCGGTCTGTTTGCGGTGGTGGCGCTTATCCACGACGTAACTATCCCGACCGGTATTTTTGCCGCTCTCGGTCATTTTAAGGGAGTAGAAATAGATATTTTGTTTGTAACCGCCTTGCTAACAGTATTAGGATTTTCCGTCCACGACACCATCGTGGTTTACGACAGGACCAGAGAAAACTTAAGAAAGGGCATTGGCCGCACCTTTGAGGAAACAGTGGGCATTAGCGTTAACCAGACAATTGTAAGGTCAATCAATACCTCCCTTACCGTGCTTTTGGTGCTTTTGGCGGTCTTCTTTTACGGAGGCGCTTCTACCAAATACTTCTCCTTGGCGCTTATAATTGGAGTGGTTTTTGGAACATATTCCTCCATATTCTTGGCCAGCCCGCTTTTGGTTACTTTACACAAATTTCAGCTAGGCAGGGGGACTAAAAAGAAAAAATAATTTACCTATTAAAATTAATCTGCTATAATCCAAGTATTAATTTACTTGGATTTTTAGATGTTAGTCATTAACGAAAACAAAATAGCGGATTTTTTAAAGGCCCTGGAGAAAGAGTACAAGGTTTACGATAATCGTCAGCATCCTCCCTACGGCGGCTTAACCGCCAAAAAATATTTCTTCCCTCCGGTAGAAGAAACCTTCGTCTCCGAAAAGAAGGGGAGCTTAAAAACCACCAAGTTTGCGGAAAAGTTTGTGGTTTTTGGTTTAAGTATTCCACAACTGGAAGCCCTTACCTATTTAGACGAAATAATGACCAAGCCGGCCGAGGACTTTTTTTACTGGCAAAGACGCGGTAACTCAATTGTGGTGGGCCTAATAAAGGAGGAGCCGGACGCTCTCCCGGGTGGCGATATTGTTTTTGTTGATTTGGGAGACGGTAATTTTAAGATTTTAAAAAACACCGAAAAGGGAGAGGAGTTAATCAAAAAATACAAATCTTATTTTGCGGAGGTGGCCGATGCGCCGAGCAAAGTAACAGATCCCGGCATGTCGGAGTGGAGCAAAACCATGAGAGATATTTTGCTAGACGCCGAACTGTTGGCCAACGCTGTAGAGTGGTCAAAAAATCATAAAATCTGGGAGGAGATGGCCACCACTTGTTTGGGTTGCGGAGTGTGCACTTACGTGTGCCCGATTTGCCACTGTTTTTCTGTAGAAGATAAGATTGACCTAACGGGTAAGTGCAGCCGATGCCGAAAGTGGGACGCCTGCACACTGCCTGATTTTGCCAAGATTGCCGGTGGGCATGATTTTAGGCCAACAATTAAAGAGAGGTATTACAACTGGTTCTACCATAAATTTGTAAGAGGGTACAAAGAATACGGCAAACCCCAATGCGTGGGTTGTGGCCACTGCAAAAAATATTGCCCGGCCAGCATAGATATTTTGGAGATTTTAAAAACCATTTTGGGAGATTATAAAAAATCACAAATCCAGATTTAGCATGGAAAATATATACGAACCAAAATTTGTAAAAATCACGGAAATCAAACAGCAGTCACCGACGGTTAAATCTTTTAGGCTGGAGCCGACCGGATTTTTTAACTTCGATAAAAATGACGATGGATCGGTTTTTTATCCGGGCCAATTTTTGTTGGTGGGCAATGTGGGTTGGGGAGAGTCGGCCTTCGGTATCATGTCCGCTCCCCATGAGGATAAAAGTATAGAGATAATGGTAAGAGCGGCCGGACGGGTTACCAATTATCTGCACTCTCTAAAGGAGGGAGATAAAATCACTATTCGTGGCCCCTACGGTAACGGCTTCCCCATAGATTTTTATAGAGGCAGAGATGTGGTTATGGTTACGGGAGGGTGCGGTATTCCGCCCATAGCTGCTCTTATTGAGTATATAATCAATCACAGATCAGAATACGGCAAGGTTTACTTGCTATATGGCGCCAAGAGCCCGGAAGAGGTTTTAATAAAAGATAAGTTGGAAGAGTGGAGGCAGCACGATATCAATGTGATTGTAACAATCGATAAGGCCGTGCCGGGATGGACAGGCCACGTGGGTTTTGTTACCGACCTGATTAAAGAAATTCATATAGACAAAAAAAATGTCGGCGTGGCGATGTGTGGCCCCGGCCCAATGATGAACGCCATAGAAAAAATCATACGTCCGCTGGGGATTGCCGACAGAAATATTTTTGTAAATATGGAGAGAAAGATGCAATGCGGAGTAGGCAAGTGTCAGCACTGCACTTGTGGCGACAAGTACGTATGTATGGACGGCCCGGTATTTAATTTTGACGAAATAGATAAAGCCTGGGATCAATAAAACATCATGACAAAACCAAAAGTAGCAATTTATGATTTTACCGACTGCGAGGGTTGCGAGGTTAAACTAGTTTCCTTAAGAGAACGCTTATTATTGCTGGAAAATAAAATAGATATTGTTAACTGGCGTTTGGGCCAGGAGCGTTTTGACGCCGGTCCGTATGACGTTACCATAATAGAAGGTACACCCATCACAGATTACGAAGTAGATTTGTTAAAAGATTTAAGAAAAAATTCCAAAGTGTTAATTGCTCTTGGCGCTTGCGCGGCGTTGGCCGGCGTGCCGGGTATTATGCCGGAGAAAGACAGAAAATTTTGGTACGAAAAAATTTATACTGCGCAATATAGACCCAGGGGTGTTGATGCTGTGCCGTTAAGCGCTTACGTGCCGATAGATTTTGCCATCCACGGTTGCCCGGTAGACGAAGATGAGGTGGTCAAGGCGATGGAAGAGTTACTCTCCGGCAAAACACCGACATACTCCGGCAATTCCACCTGCTTTGATTGCAAGCAAGCCGGTAATAAGTGTCGTATCAGAGACGAAGAAAAGCCGTGTTTAGGACCGATTACTCAAGCCGGTTGCAAGGCGATATGTGTTACCGGTGGTTCGCCATGCTACGGCTGTTTTGGAATTCGCAAAGAGGCCAACATTTCGGCGCTAATAAAAAAACTCAAAACTATTACTGACGAAAAAACGATAGAGAGATATTTGACTATGTTCCACAGTAGAACGAAGGAGGTTAATGACGGGAAAAAATAAAATATGGAAAAGTTTGATTCGACAAAGCATGCAGATTATGCCAAAAACTTACCTTTTTCATATTTTTCTTCAATGGCCAGTCTTGATTTGACAGGGTATACTTTTTTGAGAAACAACGAACACGTGATAGTTTGGCAAGATTTGCTATTTCCGCATGACTTCCCTTCCATTTTTGTTCCTCAAAATAAATTGAATTGGGAGAGGGCGTCAATAGCATTCGTAACTCCCGAAGAGGTGGGGCAAATAAAAAAGGAGGGAATTGAAATAATGCTAGACAAATTTATAGAAAATGAGTATTTTTATAAAACCGAAGCTTTGATTACCCCCCATAGTGATATCAAAAGAAGAATCAGTCAGTTCCAGAATAGTTATGAATTTGAAATTTTCAATAGCTATCCGAAAGAAAAAATAAAAGAATTTTATCAATTTTGGAAGGGGCAAAAGAGCAGAGATTCCTTAACTTTTTCCGAAGCCGATGAAGAATTTTCAAAATTGTTAAACATCTTAGAAAAATACGATATTAAGCAAGTTTATGTAACTGTAAAAAATAAGCTCATTGGTTTTACGTGGGGCGTCGCCCATCAGTCAGGTAATTGGGTAGGCCTGCAGCTAAAAGTAAATTATGAATACAAAGGATTAAGTAGGTTTTTGCATCACGAAAGAGCCAAGCTTTTCTCTGATAGAGAATTTTTTACAATTGGAACAGGTGCACGCGAAGTAGGCATCGCTCAGTTTAAAGAAGAGTTGGGGCCGGCATATAAAAAAGAGTATCATTACGTTTTGACAGGAGACAAAATGTTAAAAAAATAAAAATCAAGATGGAAACACCAGAAAAATCTAAAAATCTAATCGAGAGTGGATTATGGGGGAGAATAGAAAAAGAGCTGTCTTTTTTGTCGGAGGCAGATAGTTTTTCTGGTAGGGAAGACAAGGTGGCGGAGTATCTTTTAAGTAGGGCGGCCGAGATGGGAGTAGAATCAAAACGAGATGGAAGGGGCAATGTTTGGTTCATGTCTAACATGCCCGAGGGCGAGATATTGCTTTCAGCTCATATGGATAAAGTAGGCAAAGGAGCTTCGATAAAAGTTAAGGAGGGAGAAGTCGTTGGTCGTCTTGACGACGCGCTTGGTGTCAGTATTATTTTAAGCTTGTTTGAACAAGGGCTCAGGCCAACAGCTGTTTTTACCGTTGAAGAAGAATCGGAAGAAGAAGTTTTTGATGGTAATGGAAAAAGAAAAATGCAAGAGCGAGATTTAAGGGGAAGTTCCTATAACGCGGGAGCGAGATTTGCATCAGAGGAAGTTCTCGTAGGCGGGGAATCTTCTCCTAAACTGGTGGTTATTGTTGATGTTTCGGCTATGGGACAAAAAGGCAACGGGCCACTTATTTACACTTCAGCTAAAGGATTCCGTTTTCCTAGCGAACCAATAAAAGACATAAAACATATTTTTAGTGAAAAAGGAATTAGTGCACAATATATGGAGGGTGCCCTTAATGACTCAATAGAATTTACTTTCGGTTCTAAAAAAGGAGTGGTGGCTATCGAGCTCCATGTTGATAATATCCACTCGGGTGAAGCAGCTGCGAGCTTGCAAGATGTAACCTCAACACAAGACGCTATTAGGGCTATAATATTAGAACATCAAAGGATTTCTCTGGCAGAGAATGTCCCTCTCCATGCTCAACCTAAAAAGGGGCCGTTTAATATGCTCGAGATTCCTTACGATTCTTAGAAAACATTTTTTAATGTATAATAAACAACAAAATGATAACCAACGAATTTATAGCCAAGATTGAGGGGCACGGGAATTTAAAAATAGACTGGAGCAAAAACTCGGTTAATCTTGGGGTGCATGAGGGGGAGCGCCTATTTGAGGGTATTTTGGTTGGCCGGTCAGCCGAAGAGGCCCATTGGATAACTCCCCGCATTTGCGGTGTTTGCCCCATAGCGCACAATTTGGCCTCTGTAAGGGCCACCGAAGACGCCTATGGCATCAAAGTTAACGAAACCACCAAACTCTTGCGAGACCTAATGGTTTGCGGTCAAATGATCCAAAGCCACGTGCTGCACCTGTTCTTTTTGGTTTTGCCCGATTACGTGGGCATAGACAGGGGTACCGAATTAAACCAAAAAGATCCCAAATCTTTTGCCAAAGCGCTGGCCCTAAAAAAAATGGGAGACGAAATCGCCTACACAATAGCCGGCAGAAACGTGCACCCGACCACTACCACTTTGGGCGGCTTCCATAAACTGCCAACTAAGGAGGATTTAAAAAATTTACTGGCGGAATTAGAAAAAAATAAAGAGACGGCTACTTGGGTGCCGCAACTATTTTCTAAATTTGATTACCCAGATTTAAAGGTAGAGCTACAACTGGCCGCTTTGGTGGGCGACAGCATATCGGTTGACTCTTCCACCGATAAAAATCAAAAAAGAGAAATGTTTCCGGCCAAAGATTACAAAAAAAATATAGAGGAGGAATTAAGAGATTATTCCACCGCTAAGTTCGGCAAGTTAAAAGGGCGCGAGATGCTCGTTGGCTCTCTGGCGCGGCTAGCTATCGGCGGAGAAACAGAAGGCTACAAATTGGATTTTGCCAACCCATTCCATAACAACTTGGCGCAAGCCGTGGAAATATTTAAATATCACAAGCAAGCGGTAGAGATTGTAAATAAATTGCTAAATATGGAGATGGACGCTTCCATCGCCTCCCCCACAGCGGTTGCCGAAGGGGGAGAGTACAGGGGCATCGGTTATGTGGAGGCGCCAAGAGGCGGTCTGTATCATGAGATCCACTTAGATAGCAGTGGGACTATCGTTTATGCCAATATCATCACTCCGACAGTACAAAACCTAACCTCAATAGAAAAGAGCGCTCAACAAATGATAAACAACACGATGGGGATGAGCCAAAAAGATAGAGAGAGATTACTAAATATGTTGGTGCGTGCCTACGACCCGTGCATAACCTGCTCGGTGCATTAGGCTTATTACAACAAAAATAAAGCCGGACTAGAATGTCCGGCAAAGAGAGCTGAGGCGCTTGAGGGCCTCAATCGTAAGCTGTTGAAGGTCGGCATATTGTTGCGGGCTGATTTTTTCTATCGCCCGCAAATAATGAAACGCAATAAAGATGTTTGGCTTAATATCGTCGGGAGAGACGAATTCGTTTTTTACCAAAATTGTTTGGGGAGCTCCCAATTCCATAGAGCACTTCTCCTCCCCAAACGTTAACGGATTGTAACTCACTGTCAAAATATCGCCGTTTACCGCAATAACATTGCCTGGGTGTATTAGGCAGTTATCCTTCATGCGGGCTGCGACGGCGGGATCTTGGTTTAGAGCGGGGATGAGGGTGGTCGAGTTGTGGATATGCTCGGCGCTTAATCTCGGGTTGCCTATCCAATACGAGGAGACCACGCGGTTGTCGAGCGGGTCGTCTATCCCCATAAGCTTGGCGATGGCCTCAAGATGCGGGTAGGGGGTCAGTTTCTTTAGATGGTCGGTTATCTCCGGCAGTCTTCCGTCTATCGACTGTTCGCCGGCCATTTTGGTCATATCAAAAGTCTCTGGCTTAAGACAGGGCGCAACCGAGGCGTATTTCAAAAACAACTTAACACCGATAGTGTCGTGGTTCATAATGCCTCCTTGTGTGCTAACAATGTGCTTGGTGTGTTTGGCTAATCATCGCTAATATCTTTTCTGCTTCTTCTGTCTGCAGTTTGTTTATGGCCAATTCGCCATGGGCGAGGATGTAGTCGCCGACCTGCACATCGGGGATAAGGGAAATATCAACCACGTGGGAGTGATCTTTTGAGCCCACCGTGGCTTTTTGGCCGTTTATCTCAATAATCTTAACAGGCGTTGCTAAACACATAACTGGTTTGATTTTAACGGAGATTTTTGTATAATACAAGATATGAAAAACGTAATAGTTTATAGCACCCCCGTGTGCGGATATTGCAAGGCTTTAAAGGAGTATTTAAAGACAAACAATATCACATTTACAGACTACGACTTGTCTGTTGATGAGGTCAAAAGGGATGAGGTTGTGGCCAAAACAGGCCAGCTAGCCGTGCCGGTAATCGAAATCGACAACGAGATTATCGTCGGTTTTGATAAAGCCAAAATCGCCAACGCCTTAGGATTAAACTAATCCTAGAGCCCTCATAGCTCAATGGATAGAGCAATTCCGTCCTAAGGAAGAGATGGGAGTTCGATTCTCTCTGGGGGCATCTTGGGCCCATAGTAAAATGGTATTACGCATCCATGGCATGGATGAGGCTGGAGTCCGATTCTCCATGGGTCCACCACTTCGACTCGCTCAACGCAAACACAATAAAAACTAAAATCGGGTTCTCCGGTTTTGGTTTTTCCGTGGATAAACCATCAAAAATCCGCTAAAATAAAGGTAATGAATAACGGAGAAATTAGCGAGGATATTAAAAAGCGAGGGCTAAGCCACGCCGAAGCGGAGCGTCGTTTAAGCCAGTTTGGAGCCAATGTCGTTTTTGAAAAGAAAAAGGTTCACCCTTTTGTAACTTTTCTTAAAAAGTTCAATAATCCACTCCTAATGATTTTGATGGCGGCCTCTGCCATTTCTTTTGTCTTGGGCGAGCGGCTCAATGCGATTATTCTGATTTTTATGGTTTTTTTGTCGGCCGTACTGGAGTTTGTTAATACATACAAATCGGAGAAGG
>JAHFLR010000083.1 GCA_023244795.1 bacterium | reverse complement strand
AAAAAGCAAAAAAGAGGCAAAGAGCGCCTCAAAAAGTTCGGCAAGGCGGAAATACCTCAAGACGTATTTATAAAGATGATGCAGAATAAGTAGCTTATCGGGAGGCCGACATCAGAGGAACCAGCAAAAAGGCCAACATAGATAAAACCGCCAAAAGCGTTATCGCTGTCCAAATAACCCGGTTTCTCCTCTTTTGTTTGTTTGTTTGATTAGCGTACATATTGATATACTAATAAAAGTTGGTAAATTAGTAAATAGCGATGAGTTTTAAAAGAAAGAACAGAACCGGTAGATTTTTTTCGTCAAAATACGGCATTGCTGTTATTTTGGCAGTCTCCCTTTTTATAGTTTCTCCGGTGGTAAAAATATATATAAAAAGTCGGGAAGCGACCAAAATGAACGAGGGAGTAACCCAAGAGATTTCGGCCATGCAGGCCAGGAAAGAATTTTTGCAAGCCGAAGTGGCCAGACTCAAAACCGATATGGGCAAAGAAGAGGAGGCAAGGGAAAAGTTTAACGTGGGCAAGCCAGATGAGGAGATGCTAATAATCACCGATAAGGGTTCCGTGAGTGGAGAAAGCAGCAGTACTGTCCAAAATATTTGGCAAACAATTAAGAGCTGGTTTTAAAATAAAAAATGCGGGTATAGTTTAGTGGTAGGATGCGACCTTCCCAAGGTTGAGACGCGGGTTCGATTCCCGCTACCCGCACCAAATGGCGAAAAATTTTTGGCAAAAACTTCAGCCTAGGGCTGATCGGCCTCGGGCCGGAAAAAATCCTTTCTTCGTGCTGGCGCCCATGCACGGGGTGACCAATTTTGATTTTCGCCAAACGCTATTAAAAACCGGCCGACCGGATGTTTTTTATACCGGCTTTGTTTCGGCCGACGGTCTTTGTTCTGGGGCCGGTAAAAAAAGCGCGCTATCTTTATTAAAATACTCAAAAAGAGAAAAACCGATAGTGGCGCAAATTTTTGGTTCTAAGCCGGAGAAGTTTTACGAAGCCGCCAAGATAATTAAAAAACTGGGATTTGATGGCATAGATATAAACATGGGTTGCCCAGACCAGGGGATTAATAAGCAGGGGTCGGGCGCCGCTTTAATTAAAAGTCCAGAGTTGGCAATAAAAATAATTGAGGCCACCAAAAGAGGCGCTGGCAGTATGCCGGTTTCGGTAAAAACTCGCATCGGTTATTACGAAAAAGAAACAGAAAAGTGGGTTAAAAAAATACTTTCGGCCAAACCGGCCGCGCTAACCATCCACGGCCGTACCACTAGCCAGGGCTATGGTGGTTTGGCCGATTGGGGAGAGATCAAAAAGGCCGCCCAACTAGCCAAAAAATTGGGAGTGGTGGTTATTGGTAATGGTGATATAAAAAGTCTGGAGGAGGGAATCATTAAAGCAAATGATTCCGGATGCGACGGCATTATGATTGGCCGCGAGGCGCTTAAAAATCCTTGGGTGTTTAACAAAAACAAAAAAGAGGTTTCTGTAAAAGAGAGGCTGGAGACACTACTGCACAACTTAAAAATCTTTCAGAAAAAGAAATACAGCAAGCACGACTTGTCGCACTTTAGGATATATATAACGGGCTGCATTTCCGGCTTCCCCAGCTCCAAAGAAATGCGCATCGGTTTGATGGAATCCAAAACCCCAAGGGAATTGGAGGGGAGAATAAAATTGTTGCTTAAATCCAACGGGGTAGGTTAGGAGAGAGTTAGAGGAAAAGAGGCAAAGAAAAAGACCGACTCACCACAATAATCCCTAACTCTACGCGATAGCAAAAGTTAGGGAATTTAATACAAGTGTAAGAAAATTAGAGGTCGTAGTATTGTTTTAGCAGTTTTTCGTTATCAATACTTTTGGCGGCAAAGTAATAGACAAATTTTCTGATATTAAAAATTTCGCAAATAAAATCCAGCTCATCCTTGCATTTAAATGGAAAAACAAAAACACTTTTTTGTAGTGGGTAGAATTCCATTTCTTTTAACTTTCTACTCAACGCATCGCGCCCCTTTTTATGTTTTTCTGGTATATCAAACATTATTACTCTCCACAGGCCGTCCCATTTGGGGGGTCGTTCGATAAAAATATCGTCAAACTTGTATCTCATTGTGCGCTTTTTGCCGGCTTCCGTAATTTCTACTATTTGTTCATCACCCTTGTCGGTTATTTTTATTAACTTTTGTCTAGCAAGGTTTGCGAGTGCGCGCCGTGCCCGGTACTCTTCTTTGGGTGTTTTGATGCCAAGCATACTAAACATCTTCGGTAAATTGGGGAGGGCAAAGCTAGCTACGACAAGTCCGCCAAGAGCTAAACCTTTTAAAATTTCTTTAGATAATTCTTTGCGCTTTTCTCTTTTGCTTTTTTCGCGCGCCGACTTTTTCTCTAAGTTTCTGCTTGCTACTGATTCGGCCGTATTTGCCATAATCTAATAATACCACGTATTCCCTAACTTTTGCTATAGCATGGAGTTAGGGAATTAGAGAGAAAGAGGGAATTTAAACAGGGGGAG
>JAHFLR010000025.1:7693-9435 GCA_023244795.1 bacterium | reverse complement strand
TGGCATTTACAACACCGCAATCGGTATTGTCAGTTTGCCGGCGGGGCTTATTGCCGGTATTTTGTGGGATAAAGTTAGCCCTTCGGCGCCGTTTTATTTTGGAGGCATAGCCGCTTTTTTGGCTGCGCTATTGCTTACCGGTTTTCTTATTATCGGTCCTTCCGCCAAGACAAAAGAAATATGGAGGATTACAAAAAAGAAACAAAGAGAACGTTTATAATTTTTACGTTTGCCTTTGTGGCGAATTTGGTTTGGGAAAATCTTCACTCCCGCCTCTATCTTGCCTACGGGGGCGGGCCAATAACGGAGATCATTCTTTGGCTGGCATCTTTCTGGGACGCGGTTATTATTGTCGTTATCTTTTTACCGTTCCTGCATTTTAATTTTTTAAAGAGTAAGCCCTGGATTATTTTTGTTTTGGGCGTTGCCATTTCTCTGGCGATTGAGTGGTATGCCCTTGCAACAAATCGCTGGGCCTACGGCCCGCTTATGCCGATCATCCCGTTTTTGGGCACAGGACTGACTCCAACCCTCCAGCTCGGGCTACTCGGATACTTGGCATATAAATTTGAAAAATATGCATCCGCCCGGTGGTTTGTTATATTGGAGAAATGAGAACAGGACCGGAGAATAAACCCAGCGGGGCTCCTTTTGCTGAAGACCTGGTAGAGAGCGATGTATCCGAGATGCACATTGGAACGGGCAAACTAAAAGAGCTGGAACACAATCCTCGGAAAGTTGTTCGAGTGGAAACATTTAGCAACATCAGAGAGCGGTACAACGACAAGACGGAGGTAATGGAGTTGGTAAAAGTTGCCAAAGAGCTATACTGCGAATTGGAGGAAGAATACGGCATTCCGGCTCCAGTTAATTTTCTCATTGGCCAAGACGAGGGCGGGAGTAAGGTGGTTTATTCCGTTGTCGATAAAATAGAGGGGAAGAATTTAAAGGAGTCCGAGACCACAGAGGAATTAGCCGGCCTTACCCAAAACCTTTATGCTTCGGTGGCAAAATATTTTCTTTATAAATTTAAGGAAGATGAACCTTACCTATGGGATATAAACAACCCTCGCCAGTATGTTTACGGCAAAAAAGACGGCGAGCGGGGAAATAAGATATATCTTGTCGATACCGATATCTATATTGGCAGGGGGAGGGCTAACATGTACCCAGACATTATGTGGCTGGCAAAACGAATTGTGTGGGCCGAGAAGCATTTTAAAACAAAATTTGATGAGGCGCGCAAGTACATTGCCGAGTTTTTGGCGCAGCCCCTGCCTCAAGAGATTAGTGACAGCCAAAAAGAAGCAATAGAAAATAATATTGAAGTGACCCAAAAATTTTTGCTATAATTTTGTAATATGGAAAAAAATCCCCAAGAACAACCCAAAAGTAACCATCTGGAATATTTAAGGGAAGATATTCTGCCGATTATGGCTTGCGTGGGAGCCTATCGAGACTTTAAAGAGCAGCCCGAATTTTCTTCCACATCTGATTTGGGGGGAAGGGGGATAAGAACTTCAAACCGAGCGCACTACGTTGATTATTACGAGCACCCGCAAAAATTATTTCGGCGGGGATTTAAAAATGCCGGAGAAGGTTCTTATGTTATATCGGTAATAGACAAGCAGGATAAGTTTTCCCAAACATTCAGAAACTGCACCGGGTTGGTTGTGGCCGGGCAAGATAAAGTCAGCGGGGAGAACGTTTCCTTCCTAAGCCACGAAGATCCCGAGTTTATT
>JAHFLR010000025.1:0-7679 GCA_023244795.1 bacterium | reverse complement strand
ACGCGATTTAAAGCAAATTCTCCGGGAGGTAAAAGAAAGATGCTCTCCTGGCACAATCGACGCCAGAATTTTTGGTGGCAATTATTTTAATGATGATGAGGTTACCCGCGGGGATTATTTTGATTCGATAAGGCTGCTCTCCTTAGAGGTTCGTGGCGCTTTGGGGTTTGAGCCTTCTGTGGTGGTGGGACCCAAAAATGTTTCCGGAGAAGATGCTGTTTATTACGACAACAAAAACAGGAGACTTTTTATATTGAGACCCCAGGTTGGAGATGCCACTGCCCACTCCTTTGCCCCAAGCGAGATAGGCGAGAAATCCCAAGAGTGGACAGAGCCGGAGGAAGATGATTAAAAAAATAAAATTAATATGGAAAAATATTTTAAGACGTCAGTAATAATTTTGGTTTTAACGGCAAGTGTTTTGCCGGTTTGGGCCGTGGCAGCTACTAAGGCTCCAGCCCAGCCGACGTTTATTTATAGCGCGTGGCTCCCGTATTGGAAGGAGGCCTCGTCAACACAAGAAATTTCTCCTTATCTAAACAAATTCCAAGAAGTGAGCCCTTTTTCTTTTGAGGTTAAGCCGGACGGCACGCTGACCGACAAATTAAAAATAGGGGAGGCGCCGTGGCCTGATTTTTTTGCGCTGGCCAGCTCTACCAAAACAAAAATTATTCCAACTATCGCTTGGTTTAATGATGAGGCCATTCATGCCCTGATGAAAGATGCCACTCAAAGAAAAAATCACGTTGCCAACATTATGGCGCTCGTTATCGCCAACAATTTTGCCGGCGTGGATATTGATTACGAAAATAAATTGGCCGGTACCAAAAAATATTTCTCCAGTTTTATTAAGGAATTGGCCACAGAACTCCACAAACAAAAAAAGATTTTATCGTGTACGGTAGAACCGCGCACGCCACTGGCCTCAAGGTTTAAAGTAATACCTAAAAGCATTGAGTATGCCAACGATTATAAAGTGCTCAATATTTACTGCGACGAGGTAAGGGTGCTGGCTTATGACCAGGGCGTAATAGATCTGCTCTTAAACAAGAAATACGAAAAAAAACAGCCCTATGCGCCAGTGGCCGATAAGATTTGGGCGGAGAAGGTTTTAAAAGAAACCCTAAAAACCATCAGCCGAAAAAAGATTGTATTGGGCGTGCCAACTTACGGCTACGAGTACCAACTTAGCGGGAGTGGAACCAATATCAGTTACAACCGGCTCCACAGCGAAACATTTAAAAGCGCTATGGATCAAGCCTTCTCGCTTGGAATAATACCCGGCAGAAATGTTTCCGGCGAATTAAGTTTTACTTATGCCACGTCAACCTTTCCTGTGTTGGCTCAAAGCTCGGTTGCCACCTCAACTCGGTTTGTAACTTTTAACGACGCAAAGTCCATGGGTGATAAAATCAAATTAGCCAAGAAGTATGGCCTCCGGGGCGTTGCCTTTTTTAAGTTTGACGGAGAAACTGATCCGGCAATTTGGCCATCTTTGTAATTTGGTTACAATATAATTATTAATAATTAATCTATAAAAAAGGTATGCATATTTTAATAAAGTTAGCGCTAAGAATTTTAGCGGTCTGGGTGGTGGCCTACATTGTGCCGGGCATCCACTATGTTAGCTGGATGGCGCTGGTAATTTTTGCCATTGTGTTGGCAATTCTAAATACCATTTTAAAACCTGTTTTAAAGATAATAACTCTACCGATTAATATAATTACCCTCGGGCTTTTTGGTGTAGTTATAAATGCGGTCATGATTTTGCTGGCTGCGCGGCTGGTAAATGGTTTTAGCGTGGACGGCTTCTTGCCGGCATTGTTGTTTGGCCTGGTTTTGGCGGTAGTTGATTTTTTCTTAAGAATTAAGGACTAGATTCTTTGAGGCGGTAACCTTGCATTACAAGTTCTTTTGTGATATAGTTTATACCCAGAAAGGGGGTGGTCGCCATGAGTTGCGCCACGTGTCCGCTAGTTGGTAAGGAGCGGGCTGCAGAGTGCCCGGGATGTGAGGAGCGTAACGCTCCAGACCCCGAGCCGCTGCCGAAACCGGAGGAGATTTCAGAGGAGGCCCCAGAGGAGTCGCGGGAAGCGCCCAAACCGCCGCCCAAGAACAAAAAGAGGCTGGGCCGTGTCATTGAGCCGCCTCCGACGTTTATCAGGATGTCGGAGGAGTCTGATCATGAGGCGTGCCTGCGCTTTGCTCATGAGGTCACTTTGTGGGCCGAGCGCATTGCTTTGCCCAAGCCCAAGAAGCCCCAACCCTAATTGCCCGCCGAGCCACACTCGGCGGGCGTTTCTTTTTATGTTATCCTTTTAACAACCTAATTTCTAAATACGGGGCGTAGTATAGTGGTAGTACACAAGGCTGGGGGTCTTGTAGTCCGGGTCCGATTCCCGGCGCTCCGACATTGTTAAAAAAACACTCTCAAGCACCTGCTTACCCACACCTGGGGTGGGGGTGTTGACACGCAGGAGGGCGGGTATATAATTTACTCATGGATAAAAAACAAAAGGCGCTGATTAATTTTAAAAAGGCCAACTCATTGCTGGCCAAGGTTATAAAGATGACCGAAAATAGCGAGTATTGTGTAAGTATCATGCAGCAAAATCTGGCCGTTATCGGTTTACTTAAATCCGCTCATCAGCTTTTAATGGAGAATCACTTAAGCTCCTGTTTTAAAAGCGCCATGGTATCTAAAAACGAAAAAGTTAAAGAACAAATGACTAAAGAAATTTTAGCAGTTAGCAAATTAGCAAATAAATAATAAAAATGAAAGAAGTTAACTATTATGTTTCTGGTATGCACTGCGCCTCTTGTGAGATAAACATTGAGCGCAAAATTTTGGGCATTGAAGGGGTAAAATCCGCCAGTGCCTCCACGGTAGACGAGGTAATAACAATCGAAACCGACGGCGAGGCTCCTTCCGCTCACCAACTGAATGCGTTGTTTAAAAAAGAGAAATACACATTTTCCGAAAAGCCGTTTCCCAATAAAAAAAACAGCGAAACAAAAAACGGCTGGGTGGTGTTTTATTCGGTTATTGTGATTGCCGCTTTTATTTTGCTCAATAAGCTGGGCTTGGGCGGGTTGCTTAATGTGGGTGCTTCTCCCTCGCTTTCGATAATATTTTTGTTTGGTATTTTTGCCGGAGTTTCCAGCTGCGCCGCGCTGGTTGGCGGCTTGGTGCTCTCAATGTCTAAGCAATGGGGAGAGGTTTACTCTGTTAAGGACTCCACGATTAAAAAATTGGAGCCGCATTTGATTTTTAACTTAGGGAGAGTGATTTCCTACGGATTTTTTGGCGCTATTTTGGGTGGAATAGGCAAGCAGATTAGACTATCACAGAATCTTGCTCCTTTTCTGATTATCGCCGTTTCCGTGGTAATGGTGACGCTAGGCTTGCAAATGATTGGGGTGAGGGCTTTTAGAAAATTTCAAATAACAATGCCCAAAATAATTTTGCGAGACATTGCCGACGAAAGAAACTTTAAGGGCAAATATATGCCGTTTATCTTAGGCGCTCTAACATTTTTTTTGCCGTGTGGTTACACTCTGGCGGTTCAGGCGCTGGCTCTTCTTTCCGGCAGCATTGTCCAGGGCGGGTTTATTATGATGGCCTTTGCGTTGGGTACGCTGCCAATCCTGATGATTATTGGGCTCTCGGCAGTAAAACTTTCCAACAACCCGCGCATTTCCACGACCTTTAATAAGGTGGCGGCCATTTTGGTTATATTCTTTGCTCTTTTTAATATCAACGCCCAACTAAATGTGCTGGGCTACTTTAGCCTGAGCGATGTAAAATTTAGTTTACCCAAGGGATCGGTAGAGAGTGATATCAATCGGGCATTTAGCGGCTCCGGCAGCGTTACTGATGTGGAGAGCCAAAGCGAGCTACCCCCGATTGTTAACGGCAAACAAATTGTAACCATGGAGGCATCGGCCACTCAATATAGCCCGAGCAGGTTAAAAGCCAGAGCCGGTGTTCCTATTAGGTGGGAGATAAAAGATACCGGCACCAGCGGATGCACCAACGCTATTGTGGCCAGAGATATTTTTGACGGGCAAATAGATTTAACCGTTGGCACAACCAGCATAAAAGAATTTACCATCGATAAGCCGGGCATATACAAATTTAGCTGCTCGATGGGCATGGTTAACGGCACAATAGAAATTGTTAAATAATAAAACACTATGGAAAAGAAAACTTTAAAAATCACCGGTATGCATTGCGCCAGTTGCGCCATCAATATTGAGCATGTTCTGGGAAAGGAGGCGGGCATTAAATCGGCCAATATCAATTTTGCTTCGGAAAAACTTTATTTGGATTATGACCCCGATAAAATTGATTTGGAAAAAGTTAAAAAAACAGTAAATGATCTTGGCTACAAAGCCCACGAAGAGAGCATGGAGGGGATGGATGGCCACGACCATCATCACGAGAAAATAGAGAGTCTGAGCGAAATAAAAAAATTGCGGAACCGATTTTGGTTTTCTTTTGTTTTTGGCTTGCCGGTTATTTATATGGTTATGGGCGCGATGCTGGGGGTCCCACTGCTGAAGTTTTTTATAAGCTATGGCCCAATAATTCAGTTTGTTTTGGCCACGGTGGTAATCGCAGTCTGCTTTGACATGTGGAAGATTGGGCTTCGTGGCCTATTAAAATTGATGCCCAATATGGATTCCCTGATTTTTATCGGCACGGCATCGGCGTATTTTTATAGCATTGCTATGTCTGTGGTGGCAATGATTAATAAAACCGGCATGAGCGAAGTTTATTTTGACGGCGCGGTGGCCATTTTGATTTTTATTTCCCTCGGTAAATATTTGGAAGCTGTTACCAAGGGCAAAACGGGAGAGTCTATAAAAAAACTAATGGGCCTACAACCCAAGGAAGCCATTGTTATAAAAGACGGCCAAGAAATAAAAACTCCGGTAGAAAAAATAAACGTCGGAGATATTATTTTGGTTAAACCGGGAGAAAAAATACCAGTAGACGGCATTGTGGTTGAGGGGTACTCAGCGGTGGACGAAAAGATGATTAGCGGCGAAAGCCTACCGGTAGAAAAAAAAGAAGGTAGCGAGATTATCGGCGCCACTATCAATAAAACCGGAGTGTTAAAATTTAGGGCAACCAGAGTGGGTGCCGACACTCTGTTGGCGCAAATAATTAAAACGGTGGAGGAGGCCATGGGTTCTAAGGCGCCCATTCAACTATTGGCCGACAAGGTTTCTCTTTATTTTGTGCCGACAGTGATGGCCATTGCCGCTTTCTCTTTTGTTGTTTGGTTTTTATTGGGGCAGCCGTTTGGTTTTGCTTTAACGATTTTTGTTTCCGTTTTGATTATTGCTTGCCCCTGCGCGTTGGGCCTAGCCACGCCAACGGCCGTTATGATGGGTACCGGCCTGGCAGCCAGAAGCGGTATTTTGGTAAAAAGTAGCAAGGCGCTTGAGATGGCCAAAAAAGTAAGCGTGGTGGTCTTTGATAAAACCGGCACCCTGACCAAGGGAGAACCGGAAGTAACAGACACAAAATTTTTTGACGGATCTAACCCAGAGGAGGTTTTACAAATCGCGGTTTCTCTGGAAAGAAACAGCGAGCATCCGCTAGCGCAATCTATTATGAAGAAGGCGGCCGAATTAAAAATCGAATCATCCTCGGTAAAAAACTTTGAGGCGATGCCCGGCAAGGGGATAGTTGGGTTGGTGGACGACAAGCCGGCAATGGTTGGTAACAGAAAGTTAATAAGAGAGAGAGGCCTGACAATAACCGATGAGGCCGAAAAGGAAATGGAGAACCTAGAGGCGCAGGGCAAGACCGTTATGATTGTGGCGCTCCAAAACAAGATTATCGGTTTTGTGGCGGTGGCAGACACTCTTAAGCAATATTCTAAAGAGGCGGTAGAAAAATTACACAAGCTTGGCAAAAAAGTGGCCATCATTTCTGGAGATAACAAGCGGGTGGCGGAGGCCATTGCTTTACAGTTGGGTATAGATACGGTGCTGGCGGAAATTTTACCGCAGGGAAAATCAGAAGAAGTTAAAAAACTGCAAAACGAGGGCAACTTCGTAGCGTTTGTTGGCGATGGCATCAATGATGCGCCGGCGCTGGCGCAATCGGACCTGGGCATTGCGCTTGGCTCCGGTACTGATGTGGCGATGGAAACGGGAGAGATTGTTTTGGTTAAAGACGATCTGCGCGATGTGGTAACGGCCATTGATTTAAGCTCGTATACACTTAGAAAAATTAAACAAAGTTTGTTTTGGGCATTTTTCTATAACGTGGTAATGATACCGGTAGCGGCCGGCGCGCTATATGGGGTTACCGGGTGGCTGCTAAAGCCGTCTATCGCGGCGGCGGCCATGGCTTTTTCCTCCGTTTCGGTGGTCCTCAACGCTCTCTCCATGAGATTTTATAAAATTGGATAGGCCATGCTACAATAAACTCATTATTGGTTAGTTTTAATTTAAAAAATATGGAAGACATAAATAAGGAGGGAGATAAAAAAGAGTGCTGCGGAGGCCATCACGGCATGGGTGGCCACATGGGCATGGGCCACAAGCCCTGCGCAAAAATAATGTTGGGCATTTTTATTTTGGTGCTAACAATTTTTGTGGGCTTTAAAGCTTACGATGCATTTTTGGAATCAAAATACATCGGAGGTAACTTGCAGGCCGAGCATAATATTAGTGTAGACGGCACCGGCGAGGTTTTTATAAAACCGGACATCGCGCAAATATCTGTTTCGGTTACGGAAAAAGCGGCAACGGCGCCGGATGCTCAAAAAGCCAGCACAGAAAAAATTAATGCAGTGGTTAAGTTCTTAAAAGATTCTGGCATAGAAGACAAAGACATCAAAACTACCAGTTACAATATTTACCCGGACTACAACTATACCCAAACCGGTGGGCGGATCTTTACCGGCTATGTGGTAACACAGTCGCTAGATATAAAAGTTAGAAAAATGGATGACGCCGGGAAGATTTTATCTGGCGCAACAGAGAAGGGCGCCAACTCTATTGGTGGCATAAATTTTGTAGTTGATAATGAAGACCTCGCCAAAGAACAAGCCAGAAAACAAGCCATTGATAAAGCAAAAGAGAAAGCGAATAAAATCGCCAGTGATTTGGGGGTATCTTTGGTGCGATTAGTTAGCTTTAACGAGTCTGGCAACTCGCCAATTTATATGGCGAAAGACTCCTTTACGATGGGGGCGGGCATTGCCTCTTCCGCTCCGGCGCCGGTTATTCCAACGGGGGAGAATAAAATCACAGTTTCAGTTAGCTTGACATACGAGATTAGATAGTTTATAATACCAATCAGAATTTTACAACAAAGAGCGCTCAATCCGGGCGCTTTTCTGTACCTTAAACTCGCAACAGAAAGAAGGTAAAAAAGGAAAAAAGAAACGAACATCGTTCGAAGGAAGATCACGATTCACGTTCCGCACAACTTCGCAATTTGCCCACCGGAAGGTAGGGCAAGGAGGAAAAACCAATGTCGAACACCGCCATGCAGGTTGCCATGACCGCCGCCAACAACAAGCTCCTCGGCAAGAAGGGCAAGAAGGGCACCCAGCCGCAGATCGCCGTCGACCCGACGGCACTGCCGGACCTGGACTCCCTCACCTCGGCCCGTCCGATCGAGGATCTCGCCAAGGAGGCCGAGACGGCCG